>CAYPDP010000001.1:0-75 GCA_964409555.1 Candidatus Woesearchaeota archaeon
CAAAACTGATTTGAGAGGGCAGCATTCTTGGCCTCTGAACTACAGGGGCTTGAAAGACACCTAACGGTTTCTTTC
>CAYPDP010000001.1:175-71741 GCA_964409555.1 Candidatus Woesearchaeota archaeon
TAACTTCCCTTGAATTTGCTTCAAGAGTGATAGACACCTAACGGTTTCTTTCTAACTTCCCTTGAATTTGCTTCAAGAGTGATAGACACCTAACGGTTTCTTTCTAATTTTTATTGAATTTATTTAAGGAATAATAAAGAAATAAAAACTATGTTTATAAGTTTTTATAGCCCTGCCAGAATCCGAAACGAGAGAACTCCTGTTTCTCTCGTGATCTTTCCTCAAATAAAAGAAAATTAACTAATCACTGGAGTGAATATATATTCTTATTCTTTATTTGAATAACGAATATATAATTTATAGCCCTGCCAGGATTCGAACCTGGGTCTCAGCCTTCAGAGGGCCGAATACTTGACCACTGTACTACAGGGCTTTAAATAACTTAATTCGATATATTTTTATACTTTTATATTTTATACATTATATGGTTATTGGAATTACTTTATTTGTTATATCTGTTTTAGTAGTATCTATATATGTATTATTTGAAATAAGAAGGCTGAAACATAAATTATTTGCTATATTTTTAATATTTTTAATATTATTTAGTTATATTAGTTTTACGCTTGTTTTAAAAGGAAATAATGTAGATATGAAAACAGTTCCAGGATTAATAAAAGCAGGGAATCTTTATTTTTTATGGCTTTTCTCGGTTTTTTCAAATTTAAGAGTAATAACTGGAAATGCAATAAGTATGGATTGGAATAGTTTTGATGAAAAAAATGTAACAAATATTTCTGCTTTTATTTCAAATCAATTAAAATGAAAGTTTTAATTTTAATTTTAATTTTTTTAATTGTTGGTTCATTATTAATAATAGAAAATAATAATCTTAAAATATCTAATTCAAAAGATGCTAAAATATTTTATAATTTATTTTTAGGATGGATTAATAATATTTATTTGAATTTTCAGACTATTACTGGAGATGTTGTAAACATGAGATGGTTTGATAATCAGTAATGTTTAAAAACTATATTTCATATTATTAATTATGGTTAAAAAAGTGGGATTAAAAAAGAGTTCAGTTAAAAAATTAACAAGAAAAAATAATTCTAAAAAAGTTTCTAATAAAACTAAAGTTCAAAAAAATATGGGAAAATCAAAATATCTTTCTCCTAGAAATGTTAGAGTTCTTATAAAAAATCTTATTTTATTTACAATTTTATTTGTAACTTCTTTTATGTTATATGAAGTTACTTCAAGTCCAGTTTTAGGTAATTTTTTCTGGCTTATTGCATTAATAACAGGATTTGTAGATTTAGCATTTGTAATTATTGGTGCAATTTTTCTTATTTTAAAATATTTGAATAAATAATTAAATTATTTATTTTAATAATTAGAATAATTTTTATACTCTTTTTCTAATGAATTTTATGCCTCAGTAGCTCAGTTTTGGTTAGAGTGTTACCTTGGTAATTTAAATTTCATTTAATACAGATTAAAAATAATCAAAAAGGTAAAGGTCCTGAGTTCGAATCTCAGCTGAGGCTTTTAGGATGTTCGCCATTCTTCAAACAAGAATATCTTATCTTCCTAGTTTTGAAAAAATATTTTTTATTTGAGGAGATTGGAAAAGAAACAGGGGTTCTTTTCAAGTTCGAATCTCAGCTGAGGCTTTTAAGATGTTTTTATATTTTTTTAATTGAAACATTTATAAAACCTTTTAATTAAATTGAATTATGACTAATATTAAACAAAATGATTCTGGATTGGAAAATTTAAAAAAAGAATATTTAAAAAAACAGAAAAAATATAATTTTGTAGATTTTAAATTGATGAATGAAGATTTTCAGATAGAGAGAATTTCTGAAATTGAAACAGAATATTTAGTTAGAGAGTTAAGGAAATTTATTGCAGAAAAATTTTCAAATTATTTGAGATTTGTAGAAACAATACTTAACCCAACTAATGCTTCAATGTTAGTATTTTATTTTATTAAATCTATGAGTGTTGAAGATAAAAAAATACTTAGAGATATTTATAAAAAACTTGCTGAAAATGAGATAACTATTCTTGAATTTGATATAGAATTTAATGAAAAAAGAGAAGCAGAATATATTAAAAATTCTTTTAATCTTTGGCAAGATATGAAAAAAGATTTGTTAGATGTGATTAGTTCTATAAAGAAAAATCTTGGAAGCAAATTCGAAACAAATAATAAAGATTATTTTGGGTAAGTTTTAGTTATTTTAAAATATTTTTTATTTTAATAATTCAAATATTTCTTCTAAAGATATTTCAAGTAATGCAACAGGCATTTTTATTTTCCAATTTTTTAATATTTTTGGAGATATTTCTCCTATAAATCCTATTTCTTTTTCATTTAAATTTATTGTTGCAGTTCTTCCATCAATAAAATGAGAAGGTATTTCTTTTTTATCAGGTTCAGATAATTTTATTTTTATTTCAATCATTCTAAAAAGATATTCTAATGTTTGCTTTATTTCTGTAAAATTTCCAGGAGTAATTGCAATAGATATATTTTCTTTTTCAATTATTTTTTTATTATCTAATTGGAATATTTTCCCTATTTCAAAAATTTTTTGAGGATATTCTGAATCAATATTCTCAGATATAACTTTTAAAATATAATGACTTAAATTTTTTCTTAAAATATTGTAGTCTGTTTTAGATTCTTCAATTTCTATAAAATCTTTTTTTAACATTTCTTTTTTTTCAGAAATACCCATTTTTTTAAACTGATAATTTTTATTTGTTAAATGATAATTTAATATTTCAATAAATTTTAAACCAGTAAGAATTTCTGAAATTTTTCTTTTTATTGGTTCTTTAAAATTTTCTTCACCTATAGTTGATATTTCAGGTATTTCAGGTATAAAATTTTCATATCCATAAGCGATTGCAATATCTTCAATTAAATCAACTTCATGTAAAATGTCTGTTCTCCAGGCAGGAGTTAATATTGTAAATGGTTTTTTATATTCATGACCCATTTTTTCAATAAGTTCTTTAATTTGTTTTTCATTTAGATTTAATCCTAAAAGTTTATTTGTATTTTTTAATGAAATTTTCATTTTTTCAGGATTTAAATTGGGAGTAGTTTCTTTTTTTTCATTGTTATTTTCTGATATCAAATTCATTTGATATATTTCACCACCCATATCTGATAAACAAGTTACAATTATATTAAGAGTTTTTTTTAAAATTTCTAAATTAGAACCAGAACATTCAACAAAAATTTCTTTAGTGGATTTAGTAATTTTTCCAGTCAATTCCGAATTTATTACTGGAGGCATGCTTAAAATATTTTTATTATCATCAATGAAAATTGGAAATTTTATTTTTCCAGCTAAAAGATGAGCATATTCTTTGCCTTTTGGATGTTTTTGAAGTATCTCAAGACCGGACATTTTTCTTGTTGATTCTAAAGGTATAAAATTTATTTTATCTGGTTCAAGAGCTTTGTAAGTTATTGGAAGTTTTATTTTTTCTAAAGGATAAATTCCTATTGCAACTTTTTTTCTTTTTCTTCCCAAAGTATTATGTAATTTTTCTTGAATTTCTACAAGTTCTTTTATTTTTTCATCATCTAAAGAAATTTTTTTAATAATACTACAAACAGTAAAAGGTCTAACATTTTTTACAGAATTATCAATAATAACTTTGTAATTTTTTTCAGGTTTATTTATTTTGTATTTTTTTAATCCTTTTTCTTTTCCTAAATAAGATGAGAATCCTCTTTTGAATCCTTGATAAGATAATAGATCTGGACGATTTGGAAATATTTCTAATTCTATTTCATCTTCATTAAAATTTTCTAAAGTTGTTCCAAACATCGCAATTCTATTTTGCATTTTTTCATCCAAAGATCCAAAATCTTTCTCAAATTGTTTTTTGCTAAATTTTATATTTGCCATTTTATTTCATTAAAAATTTTATTTTTCTTAATTGTGTGAGATTATTTTTATTTAATTCTCTTATGTCTTTTATTTTAAAAATTGACATTAACATTCTACTAAATCCTGGACCCCATGCAAGAACAGTTATAGGTTTTCCGAATAAAGGTTCTGTTACTTCTGGTCTGAAAATTCCTGCAGCAATTAATTCCACCCATTCTTTTTTTTCTTCATTCCAGACATCACCTTCTAAACTTGGTTCAGTGTATGGAAAATATGCTGGTCTAAATCTTATTTTTTCAAATCCCATTTTTTTTGCAAATTGTTTTAAGTATCCAATTAGATGTTTGAAATTTGCATTTTCATCTATGACAATTCCTTCAGATTGTAAAAGTTCAAATCCATGATTCCAATCAACAGTTTCATTTCTAAAACTTGGACCTATTGCGAAGAATTTTTCTTTTATTTTGCCAGAATTTTCTTGTTTAGAAATTTTTGCTAATTTTTGTGCAGATAAACAAGTAGTATGTGTTCTTAAGACTAATTTTTTTGCTTCTTCTTCATTCCATAAATATCCCCATCCCTTACTTCCAGTTATTCCTTTTTCATGAGATTTTTTTATTGAGCTTATTAATTTATCATTAGGTAATTTTCCTTTTATATTTGAAATAAAAAATGTGTCATGCATTTCTCTAACTGGGTGATCTTGTGCTGTAAATAAAGCATCAAAATTCCAAAAACTAGTTTGTATTAAATTTCCAGATATTTCTTTGAATCCCATTTCAGTCCATATTTTTCTAGCATAGTCTATTGATTGATTTACAAAATGCCTTTTTCCCCCATTAATTTTTGGAACATTTGAAAGAACATCATATCTTCTGAATTTTTTATTTTTCCATAGTTTTTCATTTTTCAACATTTCAGGAGTTATCTGTTCTATTAATCCTTTTTCTTTTACACCTATTTCAACTATTTCTTTACCAAAATCAGTTAATTTAATTTTAATAATTTTTTTTTCTTTTAGCTGAATGATATCTTTTCTTTTTTGAAGAGATTTTAAGGAATAAATTTGTTCTGGAGATAAAGAATCATATTTTAAAGGGATATTTTCAAGAAATAATTCTTCTAAAGTTTTTTTATAGATTTCTTTTTTATCAGCATTTAAGACTATTTTTCCATTTTTTAATTCAATCATTGCCTTTTTCTTTAAAACACCTATTGAGGCTTTGAATTCTTCATCAGAGATTTTTGAATTTTTTTGAGCATCTTTGAATTTAAGAATTCTTTTTTCATTTAATATGTTTAGAAGTCTTCTCTCAGGCAAACCAATTTTTTTATATAATGCTCCATTTACTCCTATTTCAATTATTTTTTCTGTTTTATAAGATACTTCTATTATTTTTTTATTTTGAAGAAATTCAAAGGCTCTTAAAACTGAGATTTTATCAAGATTTGATTTTTTACATATATCTATAATATTTTCTTCTAAATAAGGAAGAATCTTTCTTTCATTAGGACTTAGGCTTTCAGATAATTTTATTATATCCATTATTTAAATAAAAGAATTGTATTTATAAACTTTAAATTTTTAAATGAGTATTAATCTTTAATTTTTGTTCCTTTGAATTTTTTATTATTTAGAAAATTATCAAGATTTTTTAGATTTTCACCAATTATATATGTTGGAATTTTATTTTTCATTATTATTTTTGCTGCTGTCTGATCTAAAACAAAATGTTGTCCTGGTTTGAATTTTATTTCATTAGCCATTTCATTAAAATTTTTCCAACTTATTTTAGGTATGAATTTTGCATTTTTGAATTTTTTAGGATTTTTGTCATACAACCCATCTACATTTGTTAGATTTATGAATTCTGTGCTTAAGAAATTTGAAAGTTTTGCACTTGTTCCATCAGAAGTTTCTTTTTTTGCATATCTTAAAGCGCCACAAAATACAATATCATTAAATTTTAAGAGATTTTTAACTTCCACCATATTGTGGGGTATTTCTTTATTTGTTTTAATATCATTTTTTCCAATAAAATAAGTTAGAAATTTTGCATTTATTCTTGTTGAGGATATTCCTAAAAGTCCTTGAAAGATTTTCTTGTTAGAAATTTCTTCTTTTTCTAATCCTTGAATATATTTTCTTGCGGTGTTTCCTCCACCACAAACAACTACAAATTTATATTTTTTTGAATTTTTTAAAATAATTTTTTTGAATTTTTTAAGAAATTTTGTATCTATTTCTTCAGGAATAATTAGACTTCCACCTAAACTTAAAACAATTACCTTTTTTTTCATTTAAATAAAAAAGAAAATTAGTTTTTATATCTTACTTTTATATGAGATTAATAATATAATTGTTTATAAATGATTTAATTAAATAGTATTATGGGAAAATTATCTAATACATTATTATTTGGTTTATCAGCACTTGTAATTGGATGTAATTCTGTAGATAGGCCTTTTAATTCTAGAGAAATATCTAATACTAATAATGTTGAATTTAGAGGAGTCTCTAATTATATTTCTTCTAAAAATAATATTTTTTATGATGAAGGCAAGAAAGTAATTGATGAATTATTAAAAAAATGTAAAGATTGTGAAATAATTAATACATCTGAAAATTATTTTAATTTAAGTAAAAATAATGGCCCTACTAGTTATACATTTAAAATTACTGTTTCTAATAAAGAGGGTAAATCTTATGGGATTAATTTACCTTTAAAATCAGTCATAATACAATCTTCTAAAGAATCAAATTCTGATAAATATAGAAGATTCATGTATGTTAATGAAATAAATAATAAACTTGATTTTACTTCTTTAAGAGGAAATACTAAAACACTCAATCCTAATTGTATAGCAATTGTGAATAATAAACATACTTTATTTTATAGTTTTTCTTTAATGGATAGTGAGCTTTCAAAATTATGTAATGGGGCGGTTAAAGATATTGATAAATTTAAAAAAGTAATTAATTATTCTGATTGATTTTATTTTATTGTAAATAATTTATTATCTTTTACCTCAAATATATCTAGTCTAACTCCAGAATCAATCCATCCATGAGCATAATTAATTGCTGCGAAAGCATTTACAAAATCCATTTTTTCTTCAAAATATTTTGCATCTGAAAGATAGTTGGAAGCCATTTCTATTATTTCTTTTGCTTTTTTTTCTTGATTTTTAATGATAGATTTTTTAACTATTTCTAATGCTTTTTTTGTTAGATTTTTATATTTAGATAATTTTTCTTTGGTTATTTCATTTTGCATTTTAAAATCCTCTATAATTCATTTTTCTTAATCTTGGAGATGGAATCATAAATAATTTTTTTATTATAAATTTTGATCCAACTACTTCTGAAATTATTGCAGAAAATACTAATCTCCCAACTGCTACTTTAAATACTCCTTCTTGAATTGGTATTTTTGTAGATTGAGAAAATTTTTCTATTATTCCATTTATTTCATTATTATCTAATATTATATTTGTTGGTTTTGTATCTGGAATTCTTACATTAATATTTTTTCCAGCACCATAACATTCAATATATCTTACTTTTGGATCTTTGATTAAAACATTTAATTTTCCTAAATCTATTTGTTTATCAGATGGAATTGGCATTATTTTTTGAAGTCTGGGTGGAAGCATTCTTGAATGAGTATTTAAAAGATTTCTAAAAGATAGAGTTTTGTTATAATTTTTATTATTAAATTTATTTTTGATAATATTTTTTTGAGGTATTTTTTTTATTTGAGGATTTATGAAAATTGGTTTAATATTTTTTATTTGAGGAAATTTATGATTTAGATTAGAATTATCTGTTATAATTGATGGAATCATTTTTTCAGATTTTTTCTCTTCTTTAAATTTATTTTTTTCAATAATTTTTTGAGATTTATTCTTAATTTCTTCTTTCTTTTCATTTTTAAGTATTTGTTTTAACTCAAATATTTCTCTTGTTCCAGAATTCATAATTAATTCTTTTGTGAATTTCATTAGAAATAATTTTTTAAATTTTACAGAATTAAATTTTGATGTTTCTTGTAACATCTTATTTTTTTGGAAGAGGATTGAATTTTGGAGGTTCGGTATAAACTGATTTTTCATATTCTTTAAAATTTGTTTCTTTTCCGTTTTTCATAGGGTTTTGAAATTTTTGATTAATTGTGTTTTCATATTCTTTTGGTTTTTCATTTTCTAAAGGCTTTTCATGTAACAAAGTAAGTCCTTTTGCAATTATTTTATTTTGATCTAATATTGAATTAATTTTTTCTAAAATTTCTTTATTTTCCTCATTTTCTTTTCCAGTATCAATATCTTTTTCAGCAAATGATTTTGCAGATATTTCAAATAATTCAAGTAGTTTTGATATGTTATTTGAGAGATTATCAAACTTGATAGATAAATGAGTCATTACTTTTTGAATTGAAATAAAATTTTCAATTAATTTTTCTTCTATATTAATACTTTGTTGACTTTTAGATGTATTGCGAGATTTTTTTTTATTAGTTTTTCTCTTTTTTGAAATTGTCTTTTTATTCATAAAATTATTAAGAGAATCTTATTTATAAATTTAATTAAAAGATACTCAGATTATTTTCATTTTCTTCTGAATTAATTGATTTATTTTCAGAATTATTTTCATCCTCTTTATTTTTTAAATCTAAATTTTCTATATTATTTTCATCTATTTCTTTTGAGATTTCTTCTTGAGAAGTATTTGAATTTTCTTTGTTTGATATATTATTTTCTTCAGTTTCTTCTTTGTTTTCAAGCTCATAAACATATTCTGCTATATCTGCTGCAACATCTGCATTCACACTAATACTATCAATTCCTTTTTCAATTAGGAATTTAACCATTGGTTTTTTACTTCCAGCTTGACCGCAAATGCTTGTTTCCACATTGTATTTTTTACAGGTTCTTATAACATATCCTATCTGGTAGAGGATTGCTGGATGCATTTCGTCATATAATTCTTGAACTTCTTCATTTCCTCTGTCAACTGCTAAAATATATTGGGTTAAGTCATTTGTTCCAAAAGATATAAAATCAATTCCTTCTTCACATAAATCTCTAATTAATTGAACTGCTGCAGGGGTTTCAATCATTATTCCAATTTTAACATTTGTGAAATTAATTTCTTTAAGGAATTCCTTTACTTTTTTTAATTCCTCCACAGATATTATTTGAGGCATTAATACCCCAACTTTTTTATTATTCTCTGAGATTCTTTTTAATGCTTTTAATTCTGCTTTTAAAATTTCTGGATTTTTAATACCATATCTAATTCCATGCATTCCTAACATAGGATTTGCCTCTTTTTCTTTTGGAGCACCCTCTAAATTCATATATTCATCACTTCTTATATCCGAAGTTCTAACCCATATTTTTTCAAAATGTTCTGTAATTTTATTTATTCCTTGAAAAATTACTTCTTCATAATCTTGTATTTTATTTTGATTTAAGAAATATTCTGGATGTTTTCCTGATTCAGCAATTATTCCCTCTATCCTTGTTAATCCAATTTGTTTTAATTGTGTTTTTGAAGCTCTTTCTGCAAAACTAGGTAAGTCAACAATTACTTTTATTTTTGTTTTAGTTTTAACGATTGCTTCACGAATTTCTTTTTTTGTGGTTTCAAATACTTTTCCTTGATATATTTTTCCAGTATATCCATCGACAGTTATAATTTCTCCTTCTTTTAGTTTTGTTGTTGCTGTTTCAGTTCCGACAACTGAAGGAATTCCCATTTCTCTTGAGACAATTGCTGCATGAGCTGTTAAACCCCCCTCATCAGTTACTATTGCTGCTGATTTTTGTATTGTTACAACCATGTCTGGATTTGTCATTTTTGTGACTAATATATCTCCTTGTCTTACTTTTTGCAAGTCTTTCATTTCTTCGATTATTCTTATTTTTCCTGAGGCAATTCCTGGGGAGGCAGCAAGACCCTCGAGAATTATAGTTCCTTTAATTTCTGTTTTTTCAATATTTTCTTTTTCAATTCTTTTTTTAATTGTTGTTATTGGTCTTGTTTGAACAATATAAATTTCTTCATCTTCAATTGCGAATTCTATATCTTGGGGTTTTTGATAATGGTCTTCAAGTTTTAAAGCAATTTCAGATAGAATTCTTATTTCATGCTCTTTTAAGACTTGTTTTTTAGAAATCTCCTCGGTTAATCTGATTATTTCACTATTTCCTCCAGAATCTCTTGTTATTGCTATTTTTTTATCAGATATTTTTTTATTAAGTATTTCTAAATCTTTTGAAATGATATATGTGTCTGGAGTTATTTTTCCTGAGACAATTCCTTCCCCTAAACCGAAAACAGCTTCCATAATTATATTATCTTCTTTATAGGATGGATTTTTTGAGAATATAACTCCTGATTTTTTAGAGTCGACCATTCTTTGAATTACTGCTGCTAAACTTGCTTCATTAAATTTAAATCCACTTTTATTTCGATAATAAATTGCTCTTGAGGTAAAAAGAGATGCAAAACATTTTTTTATGTGTTTTATTAATTCCCTATTTCCTTTAACATTTAAATAAGAATCTTGCTGTCCTGCAAAACTTGCCTCTGCTAAATCTTCTGTTGTAGCACTCGATCTAACAGCGACGAAAATTGGTTCTGAAATTTTTTTTAATAAATCTTGAGCCATAACTTTATTTGAGTTACCTAGATTTTCATAACCTAAATTTTCATAAGATTCTAAAATTTCTTTTTCCATCTCAATTGGCATATTAGAATTAATAATCATCTCTCTTATTTTTATAGATATTTCATCAAGATTTTTTGTATTTTCATATTCTATATTTTCGAAGAGTTCTTTTATTTTATTTTCAATGCCTGATTTTTTTATAAAATAATCATAAGCTTGTGCTGTAACAACAAATCCTGGAGGAACTTGAACTCCTAAATTATATATTTCTGCGAGATTTGCTCCTTTTCCACCAGCAATATTTCCAGAATTTTTATTTAATTCCGAAAACCATTTTATAAATTCAATTTTATTTTGTTTATCACTCATTTTTAAAATATTTTCTATATTTAACAATAAATGCTTAGTTATAAATATTTTCCTTATTTAAAATATTTTGTAATAATTAAAATTAACAACAACCTTTTTAAACTAATTTTTATAGAATTTAATATGGAATATCATAATTCAATATTTTTGAGTTTTATTTTTTCTTTTGACTTGGAGGAAAGAAAATGAAAAGATCTTCAAGAAGATGGAAAAAAAAGCGTCAGATGAGATGGAAATGGCAACGTAAAAAGCTTAGAAAAGAAAAGCATAAGAGAAAAGCAAGAAGAGCAAGAAGTAAGTAGAGTTCTAAATTATATATTTTGAAATAAATAATTTATAATATAATTTTTTATAAAAATATTTTAAATCTTTAATCTCTCTCTTTAACAATAACAATATTTATAAGTTAATACAATTTTAAACTAAAATGGTGAGTGGAATTTGGACAGAAAAGTATCGTCCAGTTAATTTTTCGGAGGTTGTTGGACAGAAAGACATTATTAAGAGAGTGGAATCTTTAGTAAATTCTTTGAATATTCCTCATTTACTTTTGGCTGGTCCAGCTGGAACTGGGAAGTCTACTTTGGCCTTGATAATTGTTAAAACTCTGTATGGAGATAAGTGGAAAGATAATTATCTTGAATTAAATGCAAGTGACGAGAGAGGAATTCAGATTGTAAGAGATAAAGTTAAAAATTTTGCAAGAACAAAGTCTTTAGGAAATGTTCTTTTTAAGGTAATTTTTCTTGACGAAGCAGATGCTTTAACTCCTGAAGCTCAACAAGCTTTAAGAAGAACTATGGAGAATTATTCTTCTACTTGTAGATTTATTTTAAGTTGTAATTATTCAAGCAAAATTATAGACCCTATTCAATCAAGATGTGTTATTTCTCGATTTAAACTTTTAGAAAAAAAAGATATAGAAAAAGTAATTCAGAGAATTAGTCAAGCAGAAAATTTAACAATAAGTCCTGAATCGATGGAGACTATTTATGAAGGTTCTGAAGGAGATTGTCGAAGATGTATTAATATTTTGCAATCAACAGCAGCTATTTCTCCTAATATAACTTTTGAATTAGTTTCAACAATTTTATCTTCAACAAAACCGAAAGATATCAAAGTTGTTTTAGATTATGCTTTGTCAGGAGATTTTTTGAAATCAAGGGAGAAATTGCTTGATATTATGCTTAAAGAAAGTATTTCTGGACAAGATGTTGTGAAAGCAATTCAGAAAGAAATATGGAATCTTCCAGTTGAACCAGAAATTAAAGTTAAATTAACAGAAAAAACAGGTGAGACAGAATTTAGAATTGTTGAAGGTTCAGATCCTTTTATTCAATTACAGTCTCTTTTAGCTAGTTTTGTTCTTGCTGGATTGGGAAAATAAAAATTTATTTTAAGAATAGAATCTCCAAAAAAATTAGAATAAATTTTGAAAATTATTAAAATGAAAATTGTAATTTGTGGAAGTATGACTTTTGTAAAAGAAATGATTGAAATAGAAAAAAAATTGATTGAATTAGGTCATGAAGTAATTCTTCCAAAATTTTCAGAGAATTATTCAAAATTAGAATCTGAGAATGAGATTCATAATGAATCTGTAAAAAATAAAATAGATTATGATTTAATTCGAGATTATTTTGAAGAGATAAAAAAATCAGATGTTATATTAGTAATTAATAAAACTAGAAAAGATATAGATAATTATATTGGAGGAAATACTTTAATTGAAATGGCTTTTGCTCATGTTTTACATAAAAATGTGTATTTATTTAATCCAATTCCTAAAATGTCTTATACTGATGAAATAATTGCAATTCAACCAATAATATTAAATGGAGATTTATCAAAAATTAAAAATGATTGAAAATAAAAGACCTTTAGTTGGAATCTCAGTTATAATTATTAATGATAGGAAAATTTTGCTTGGAAAAAGAAAAGGTTCGCATGGTAGTGGAACTTGGGCTTTTCCAGGAGGACATATTGAAATGTATGAAACTTTTGAACAAACTGCTAAAAGAGAATTAAAGGAAGAAACTAATCTTGATGTGGAAATACTTGATAAAAATATTTTTGCTATAACAAATGATTTTTTTAAAAAAGAAGATAAACATTATGTTACATTATATTTAAGAGCAAGAACAGATAATCCTAATGCATTAAAATTAATGGAGCCTGAAAAGTGTGATGAATGGAAATGGTTTGATTTAAATGATTTTCCAGAACCATTATTTATTTCTATTCAAAATTTAATTAAACAAGGATTTAATCTTTTTAAATAAATATAAAATGACTTGGGTTGAAAAATATAGGCCAGTTTGTTTTGTTGATATTAAAGGACAAGATGAAGCAGTAATTAGAATAAAGAAATTTATTGAAGATTTTAGAAAGTTTGGAAAATCAGATAAAGGGAAAAAGGCAATTCTTCTTCATGGTCCTCCTGGAACTGGGAAAACAACTCTTGCACAAGTGGCTTCTATTGAAAGCAATTCGGAAATATTTGAAATAAATGCTTCTGATTTTAGAAATAAAAAAAAACTTGATGAAATCTTAAAACCAGCAATTCAACAACAGTCTTTAATTAGAAAAAGTAAAATAATTCTTATGGATGAAGTTGATGGAATTTCAGGATATTATGATAAAGGAGGAATTCCTGAGCTAATAAGATTAATCGATTCTTCAAATTATCCTTTAATTCTTACGGCAAATGATGCTTGGTCAAAAAAACTTGCTCCAATTAGAAAAAAGGCTGAGTTAATTCAATTAAAAGAAATTCCTTATGCTTCTATAAAAGATGTTATGATTTGTATTTTGAAAAAAGAAGGAAAATTTATAGATAATGATATTTTAACTAAGGTTGCAGTAAAATCTAAAGGGGATTTAAGGGCAGCTATAAATGATTTACAGGTAATTTCAAAATTAGATAAATCAGATATTTCATTAGATATGGAATATGGTGAGAGAAATAAAGAGACAGATATTTTTAATGCTCTTAATCAGGTTTTTAAGGGCAAGCCAACTAAAGAAATTTTAGGTGTTTATGATTTTGTAAATATGTCTATAGATAATATAATTCTTTGGATAGAAGAAAATATTCCTTTAGAATATTCTGGATTAGAATTAGCAAAAGCTTATGGGAGATTAAGTAGAGTTGATATTTTTAGAAGAAGAATTTACAAACAACAATACTGGAGATTTTTGGTTTATGAAAATATTCTTTTAAGTTTCGGAATATCTTCTTCAAAAGATTTGAAAAAAATTCACGGAAATTTTACAAAATATAAAAAACCATCTAGAATTTTAAAAATATGGATTAATAATTTGAAGATTGCAAAGAAAAAAGCTATTTCAAAAAAATATGCTCATTATGTTCATGTTGGAGAAAAAAGAGCATTAAGTGAGTTCCCGTTAATTAAAAGAATTATTAATTCTAATCCTCAGATAATTAATGAATTAAAACTTAATGAAGAAGAAGTTGAATATTTGAATAGATTTTAATAATTTTTTTAAGAAATTATTTTTTATTGTTTGTTAGAAATATTAGAAGGAATATTTTGTTGCTGTTCTTGTAATTTGACTTGTGATTCAATTTGTTGTTTTATAATATTTAAAGGAGTAATTCCTCCATTAATTAAATTTTCTCCATCTCGAGTTACATAGATTGGAATATCTTTACCATTTAATGAAACAAAAACTTGGTAAATTCCATTTTCTAAACTTATATTAATAAGACTTGCTTCAGGGAATTGTATTCTTACTAATTCTATAATATTTTTTCCAACAGATTTTGATGAAGCAATATTATTATCTGAAATATTGTTAACACCTGAAAAATAATTTAATGTTAAAAGAAGAAATAAAATTCCAAAAATTAGTGTCGATAAAATCCAAGGATTTTCACTAATTTTATGTGTAATTGTTTTACAAGATTCATTCTTTTTCTTTTTATCATCACTTTTTTCTTCTTTATTCATTTTAAAAATAATAAAAATCTATTTATAAATGTTTTTAAAATGTTTAATAAACAATCAATTAAAAATATAAAGTCTTTTTGATAAGATATTTTATGTCTTATGATATTATTACTGGGAGAAATGAACATGACAGGGAAACTTTAACAAAAGAGGGAGTTATTTTTTTGGGCAAGGGATATGTTAGCATGGGGAGATACACTAGTTTAAGCAATCGATTATTTATGGACATTTCTAAGAATCATGTAGTTTTAGTTGCAGGAAAAAGAGGAAGTGGAAAATCATATACTTTGGGAGTTATTGCCGAGGAATTATCTAATTTGCCGAAATCTATAAGTTCAAATATTGCCTCTTTAATTTTTGATACTATGGGAATATATTGGACAATGAAATTTAGAAACGAGAAAGATAAAGAACTTTTAAAAGAATGGAATTTAAAATCAAAAAATCTTCCTGTTAAAATTTTTGTTCCTTTTGGACATTATGATTCTTATGTTGAAAAAGGAATTCCTGTTGATGAAAAATTTTCTTTAAGTCCTTCAGAATTAAATGTTGAAGATTGGGTAATAACTTTTGGATTAGATATTGTTAATCCTATTGCTGTTTTAATTGAAAGAACTATAACTAAATTAAAAAAAGAAGATGAATTTAATTTAAGAGATATAATTTCTGAATTGGAAAAAGATAAAAAATCTTCCGAGGATATTAAGAATGCTTCGATTGGATTATTTGAGGCAGCAGATACTTGGGGAATTTTTAATAAAGGAGATACTGGTTCTAAGCCAATAAAGATTAAAGATTTAATAAAAGGAGGAGTAACCAGTATTTTAGATTTAAGTGTTTATAATTCTGTAGGTGCTTTTAATGTTCGGGCTCTTGTAATAAGTTTGGTTTCAAAGAAAATTTTTAATCAGAGAATGGATGCAAGAAAAGAAGAAGAGATAAAAGCTGTTTCTAAAGGTTTGGATTATTTTTCAAGAATTTCTGTTGATAAAAAGGATAATCCTTTGGTGTGGATGTTTATTGATGAGGCTCACGAATTTTTACCTTTGAATGGAAAAACAATAGCGACAGATGCATTAGTTCAATTGTTAAGAGAAGGAAGGCAGCCAGGAATTTCTTTGGTTTTAGCAACTCAACAGCCAGGGCAAATACATCGTGATGTTATGACTCAATCAGATATTGTTATTGCCCATAGGGTGACTAGTCAGCCAGATGTGGAGGCTTTAAATTATATAATGCAAAGTTATCTTTTAGATAGTATAAAAAAGTATATGGATGATTTGCCGAGTTTAAAAGGTTCGGCAATAATTCTTGATGATAATTCAGAGAGAATTTATCCTATAAGGATAAGACCAAGATTTACCTGGCATGGGGGAGAGGCTCCTTCTGCGATAAATATTAAAAAAAGAATTTAGAAAGATTTAAATAGTATAACTTTATAGTAGTAATATGGAATTTAATACAAAATTTTCAGAAAAAATGTGCGAAGGAGTTCTTGAAGGAACTATAAAAGGAGAATATTTTCTTGGAGGAAAAAAGGTAATTTGTCCTTTTAAGGAATGTAAATATGGAAATCATATAATAATTGATTTTGAAGGAGAGGATTATAATATTTGTAGGGCTTATTTAATTATGAAAGAAAGAGGTTTAATTAATGATTTATAATTCAGATGAAAAATTTAACATATGATTTTGTAAGAAGAAATTTAAGGTTAGAGATATCTGATATTGCAAAAGTTTCTAGAAATACTATAAAGGATAATTATACTCTTTTGAAAGATTTAGGATTTGATTCTTTAGATATGGTTGATTTGGAAAGTAGAGTGGAGAGTATTTTTGGAATAAAGATTCCTTTTAATTATTTGGAAAGATGTGAAGAAAAGAAAAAATCTAATAAATCTCTTGATTATGTTTGTGATATTTCATTTAAACAATTAATAGATTATGTTTTTGATTTAATTTCTCCTAAATATAAAACTTGTTCAGATTAATTTAAAACTTTAAAATCAACTCTTACTCTTAATTTATAAGGTGCAATTTCTCCTGCTTTTTTTATGTTTAATATTTTTATTTTTTTATTATTTTCTTTTGCAGTATTTTTTATTTTATTAATGATTAGATTTTTTTCTTCAGATTTACAAAAATCATAATAATAAATTAAAGTATTTTTTTTGCTTAATTTGAAAGCTTGTTCTAAAAAAGAATCTTTTAATTGAGGTCGAGGCATTACAATAACATCAAAACAACCCATGGTTTTTTTGGATTTTCCCTCTTGGCACGGTTGGGCGATTTCTAATTGCCTCTGAGGAAATCGTATTTTTTCTTTTTCACATAATTTCCTTGCAACTCTTTTAATATCTCCAGGGATTAATTCAACTTTTTCTTTTAATTTATTTAATTCAATATTTAATTCTCCGTATTTATTTGCTTTTCTATTAATTTCATTTGAATAAACTTTTTTTGCTTTTGAATTTTTAGCAATAACAATACTAAATGGAGAAACCCCTGCAAACATAACTAAAACTGTTTCATTTTTTTTAATTTTTGAAGCAATTTCTTTTCTTTCGTTGCTTAATCTTGGAGAAAAATAAGTGTTATCAACATTAAATCTAAAGATACAATTATTTTCTTTGTATAAAACCTCTTTTGTTTTTTCTCCTGCTAAGTGTCTTGTGGATATTTTTCTTAAACGTCCTTTGACTTTTCCTATTTTTTCAAGAACTGTTTTTACTGGCTTTTGTTCTTTTAGTAAATTTTCAGCAAGTTTTTTTTTATTTTTTAAATTAATTTTTTCTTTTGAAGGGAAATTTACAATTGCAATATTTCCGAGAATGTCAAATGATTTTATTTTTTTCATTTATTTAAATAAAAGGGATAATTATTAAATCTTATGTATAATAAGAATATTTATAAATATGAATTTAGTAATTATTAAATGGGTAAAAGAGGTTTTAAATTTTTAGTAATATTTTTTTCGTTGTCTGTTTTCATTACTGATTTTATTAGTGCTTCTTATGGAAGTCCTTTTTCTATAGGTGCTTTATTTGATTCTATTGATCCAACAAGTATGTTTTTGGGAGTTATATTTTTAGTTATATTTGCATTTGTTAATTATTCAGCTTCTAAAGTATTCAAAGATAGATCTGGAGTTCCAAATAAAACTTTAGTCACTGTTGTTTCACTTTCAGTGGCTTTATTATCAAGTTATGGAATTTATAAATCTGGATTTGATTTTTCAGGAGTGTTTTTTGATTTTGGTTCAGGAATAGGTATTTCTGCAGACTGGATTTATTCTTTAGCTTTTTTTATTTTCCTTGGTTTAGCAATTTATCTTTTTTGGAGATTTGGATTAAATTCACTTGTAATGCTAGGAGTTTTGTTCATATTTTTAGGGTTGTCAAAATTATTATATGAAGGTGATGGAGCTGTTTATATAGGGGTTGTGTTTCTGATAGTTTGGTTATTTTTTAAAATTATGTTTAGACCAGTTTCTAATAGATTAATTAATGGAATGGCTAGGGGAACTTCTTGGTCTGGACGAAAAGCTTATGGACATTATAGAGATAATGTTGATGCACATAGACAAAGACAAGAAATGAATAAAGATCATGAAAAAGCAATAAGAGATAATAGAGCATATGATCTTAAAAGATATAATCAAATTATAAGTCAGATTAAATCAATGCCTAAGGGAAAATACATTAAAAAGGGAACATCAGGATATAATCAGTGGAGAAGACTTTATGATGAAGCTGATAAATTACGTAAGAAATTAAGATAATAAATATTCTAATCATTAATTTAAAACCATTTACCTAAATCTTTTTGTTTTGCTTTTTCTTCAAGTTCATGTAATTTTTCAAGTCGTTTTTCAACCCTTTCAAGAGAAAAATCATGTCTTTTAACAAGAATTTCTTTTATTTTTTCTTCATTAACTTTTGGGAATTCAATCTCAAAATTTTCAACATCTGGTTTATGAAATAATTCAAATATTTCTTTCCAATCAAATCTGTTTTCTTCTGAAAGGCTCATTATTCTTTCTTCAACACTTTCAAATATTAAAATTGGCTGTTTGTATTTTCTTACAATATCTAATGCTTTTTTTTGTCCAATTCCGGGAATCCCTTTTGGATTGTAATCTGTTCCAACAAGAATTCCAAGACAAATTAATTGGTCTCGGTTTATTTCTAAAACATCTAAAACTCTTTCTAAATCAATTAATTCAGGATTTATTTCTACCCATCCAGAATAAGTTTTTCTTTTTCTTGCAAGAGTTAAATTTTGAATAAGTTTTGGAGCTCCGAATAATAAACTGTCATAATCTTGACTTGCACTTGCATAAATATTTTCTTTTTTTCTGCATAAATATGCTGCTTCTGATTCTCCTTCACTGGGAGCTTGAATAACTGCAATTCCCATTGCTTCTAAAAGTTCTTTGCTTTCCTGAATAATTTCATCATTAAGTCTTGTTAATTGACTGCTATAACGTTTCATTTCATCTAAATTTTGTTTCTGTTTTGCTTCTTCAAATTTTTCTTTGGCCAACTCTCTTGTATTTTCTCGAGATTTATGTGTTTTCCATTTTAGTTGTGGAGGTTTTCCATCAAAAACATAAATCATTTTAATTCCTTCTGAAAGAAGATTTATATTTCTATAAAAAATACCTGACAAATGACTTGTAATTTTTTCTTTAGAATCCATTAATGGCGTTCCATCTTGTTGCCTTATTGTTGATAAGAATTGATATAAAGTATTAAATGCATCAACACAAATTATTTTCCCTTTAAGGTCTGAAATTTCCAGTTCTTTTCTTGGTATTATGTCTCGAATGTTTAGTCCCATGAATATATAAGCAAATAGTAATATAAAAAATTAATTATTTTATTTTTTAGTTATTTTTTTAGCATATTTAAGAATTCCCTGAAATAAATCTCCAATTTGTTTGAAAGAGTAATTATTTATTGGTTGTTTTCCTTCATTTCTAAATTTTGAGAAATATTTAGTTAAAAGTTCCCTTTTGTTATAAGTATCTTCTCCTATATTTTCTAAAACTCCCCATCTAATTACATTATTAACAAAATCTTCATAATTTTCTTTTTTTAATTTTTCTTCTAATTTAAAATATTTTTTATCAAAATATATTTTATTAGCAAGATATATTTCCTCTTTTTCTTGTTCTGGGTCAGGATTTTCTCCGTAATTATTATTCATATATTTACCACTATTAAAGAGTATATAAACTTTACTGTTTTAAACATAATATCCTCTTATTTTAATTAAATTATTTTAAAGATATTTGTTTCATCTTGTTAACAGGCAGTTTCACAAAAGTATTATATAATTATGTAGGAAGATTATAATATGAAAAATAATAAATCCTATTTGACAAATTTGAAAGGAGGTAAGAAATAGATGAAAACAAAAAATTTATTTGCAATAGGATTGATAATGATTTTAGTTATGATGGTTTTAGTGAATGCAGAATTAACAGAATCACAAAAAAAAGCATTAGAAGCACAAAAGAAAGTTGCTGAATTAGCTGCAGAACAAGCAAAACAGCAACAAAAGACTCAACAAACCCAACAAATACAAAATGTTCAACAGATAGAAATTAAGCAAGTAGAATTAACAGAGTTTCAGAAAAAAGCATTAGAATTTCAGAAAAAAGTTGCTGAACGTACAGCAAAACTTGCTGAAATTCAAGCAGTTATTGCTAGTGGGAATATTAATTTTATTCTTAGATATTTCTTTTATGATCCTTTATAATTTTTTTTGAAAAGGATTTTATTTTTTTATTATGTCTAAAGTTATATTTAATATTCTTGGATATATGTATGGAGGTCTATATTTTTTTAAACCTCAATTTTTAAATAACCTTTATACATTTTGAATTTATGAAATTTAAATTTATTCCTGTAGATTATGATTATTTTGATTGGAAAGGAAGAAATTATATAAGAGTTATTGGTAGAAATGAAAAAGGAAAAAGAATTTGTGTTATTGATTTTTGTCCAGTTTATTTTTGGGTAATTTTAAAAGAAAATTTAAAAGATAAAAAAATTAATAGTTTGATTGAGAAGATAAAAAAAATAAAATTAGATCTTAAAGGGAGATATACTAAAGTTGAATGTGTTGAATTACATGAAAAACAGTTTTTGGGTAAGAAAGTAAAAGCATTGAAAGTATTTGCTACAAATTATAAGGATTTACACGATATTGCAAGTAAAATTGGAGAGAAAGAAGTAGAAAAAAGAAGAGGGTATGATTTGGGATTTATATCCCATTATATTATTGAAAAAAATTTTCTGCCTTTGCATTGGTATGAAATTTCCGGAGAAATATTAAATAATTCAGAAGATTTTGGAGGAATAGATTCTGTTTTAGATGTTGATGTTTGCATTAAATTAGATTCAATAAAAAATATTTCAGATAATAAATTAGAATTTAAGCCAAAAGTTCTTGCTTATGATATTGAAACTGACGAGTTAAAATTAGGACAGGGAGAAATATTAATGATTTCCCTTGTAGGAACTGATGGATTTAAAAAAGTTATAACTTCAAAAAAAGATTCTGATAAAATTTCAAAGAAATTAGATTATTTGGAGTATGTTGAAGATGAATCTGAACTTTTGGAAAAATTTGTAGAGATTGTTAGAAAAGAGTCTCCTGATTTTCTTGCAGGATATTTTTCTGATGGTTTTGATTTACCATATTTAAAAGCTCGTGCAGAAAAATTCAAGGTTAGACTTTCTTTAGGATTAGATGAAACTCAACCAGTTTTTTCTAACGGAAGGGGAAATTTAACAGGAAAAATAAAAGGAATTGTTCATTTGGATATTTTTAGATTTATTAAAACAGCTTATTCTCAATATATGAATTCTGAAACTCTTTCATTAAATGATGTTTCTAAAGAATTTCTTGGAGACACAAAAAAAGATTTTAAATTTAAACATTCTTCAGAATTAGATAAAGATAATTGGATAAATTTTTATGAATATAATTTGCAGGATTCTATTTTAACTCTTGGTTTGTTTAATAAAATTTGGCCTGACCTTTTGGAATTTACAAGAATTATGCAAGAACCTATTTTTGATGTTTCTAGAAATGGAATGTCTAAAAATGTGGAGTCTTATATTTTACATAATTTAAAAAAGTTTAATGAGATTCCTGAAAAAAGGCCGACATATAATGAAATTTCAGAGAGAAGAAATAGAAAAAAGTATGTAGGAGCTTTTGTGTTTGAACCTAAACCTGGGCTTTATGAAAATATTGCTATGTTTGATTTTACGAGTTATTGGCCTAGTATTATTGTTAGTTTTAATTTATCTAAATCAACATTTTTAAAGAAAAAAGAAAAAAATTCAATAGAAGTAGAAATAGGGGGTGAGAAGACTTATTTTTCTAAGGAAATTGGATTTTTTTCTGCAATGCTAAAAGAAGTAATAGAGTTAAGGAAAAAATATAAACAGGAATTGAAATCTTTTAAAGGAAAAGAAAATACTTTAAAGAAAGCGAGAAGTAATGCGTTTAAACTTTTGGCGAATTCTTCTTATGGTTATCAAGGGTTTTTTGGTGCGAGATATTATTGTCCTGAAGCTTCTGCAGCAGTAACAGCTATTAGTAGAAATTTCATAAAAGATATAATTGAGAAAATAAATAAAAAAGGATATAAAACGATTTATGGTGATACAGATAGTATTGCTTTTCTTATGAATAATAAGTCTGAAAAAGAAGTTTTGAAATTTCTTAAGGAACTAAATTTAAAATTTCCAGGAGTAATGGCACTTGAATTAGAAGATTTTTATAAAAGAGGAATTTGGGTTACAACAAGGGCTGGAACAACAGGGGCTAAGAAAAAATATGCTTTGATTGATAAGAAAGGAAAATTAAAAATAAGAGGTTTTGAAACAGTTAGAAGAGATTGGTGTAAGTTGGCTAGAAAAGTTCAGAGCGAGATAATTGGTAAAATTTTGAATGAAGGGCAAGAAAAAAAATCTTTGGAATATGTTAAAAAAGTAATTAAAAAAATAAAAAAAAGAGAGATAGAAAAAGAGGATTTAATTATTAAGACTCAATTGAAAAAGTCGCTTTCAGAGTATAAAGCAATTTCCCCACATGTTATAGCTGCTAGAAAAATGAAAGAGCAAAAAATTCCAGTAAGCCAAGGAAGTTTAGTGGAATATTATATTTCTGAAGTTCCTCCTGGTAAAAAAGTTAAATTAGTAAGAGAAAAAGTTAAACTTCCAAATGAGCCAGGAGAATATAATATTAGTTATTATCTTAAAAATCAAATACTCCCTGCAGTTGAAAATATTTTTCAAGTTTTCGGTATAAATATTAAAGAAATTATTGAAGGAAAAAAACAAATGACTCTTGGAGATTTTTAATTTACAAACTTTTAAAAATTAATTTTTTTATCAAATTTTAGGCAAATGAAAAAATAGAAGATTTAATGAAAAAACATGAAAAAGAATTTAAGAAATATCCTGAATTAAAAAAAAGTATTAGAAAGGTATTTGAAGAACAAGAAAAAGTTAGATTATTTTATCATCATGAATTGTTTGGACCTTTAAATGGTTTAAGAAGTTATATTGTAGAATTAAGAAAAGATAATTTACTGGAAGGAGAAAGAGATAATTATCTTAAGATGATGGAGATTGGAGTTAAAAGAGTTTCTAATTTAACAAATATTCTTTATTTAAAAGATTTTTCTCAAGAAGAATTAAATAAAAATAAAAAGATTGTAAATATTGAAGAAATGGCTTTGGGGTATGGTTCTCTTTATGACCTTTATATGCATAAGAAGAAAATAGGATTAAATATTAGATACGATAAGATTAAATTAAATAGTAAACGTAATCCTATAGAAATTTTTACAAATTCTGAAGCAATAGAATCTATATGGGGCACTTTAATTGGAAATGCAATGTCCTGGACTTCTTCAGAATATAATATAGATCAGGGTTTTAGAATTAATCATTTTGGAGAACTTGAAATATTAATTGAGAATAAATTTCTTAATGAAAAACAAAGGTCTGCAGGAGGATTGGGAAATTTTTTTACTAAAGAAATTATTCAAGGTCTTAATGGAAGATTTGAAACATATTTTACACATAAAATAAAACGAAATTATGATAGTCAAGATAGATTTGGGAAAAAAAATGAAAAAGATTCATTGGAATGTTCTAAAGTTTATGGAGTTAAATTGATTTTACCAGTAGGTGAATTATCAAATTAATTTAAGAAAGCATTAAAAACACTTCCTTTCTTTTTATTTTATGATGATTAAGCAAAGAAGATTACCTGAACTTAAACCACTTTTTTTGGAAAGAATGAATGAACTTTTTGGAAATGAAAATGATTTAAAAGAATATTTGGATATTTTAAAAAAAATTCCTGTTAAGTCAATAAGATGTAATAAGATTAAGATTTCTCCTTTTGAACTTAAGAAAAAACTTGAAAGTAAAGGGTGGAAGATTAATCAACTTTTTAGTGAATATCCTGAAATAATGATTGTTGAAAATGAATTACAGCCAGGAGAACTTGGACGAGCGTTAGAACATTTATTAGGTTATTATTATATTCAAGAACTTGCTAGTATGCTTTCAGTTATTGCTTTAAATCCTAAGCCAAATGAATTAATTTTAGATTTATGTTCTGCTCCTGGAAGTAAGACAACTCAAATAGCTTCTGAGATGAATAATACTGGAACAATTATAGCGAATGAATTATCTTTGGGGAGAATTAAGATACTTGCATCTAATTTGGAAAGGTGTGGTGTTTCAAATACAATTATAACAAAAAAAGATGGAGTTGCTTTATGCAAAAGAATAAAAAAATATAATCCTGAGCTGAAATTTGATAAAATTCTTGTTGATGCACCTTGTTCAGGGGAAGGAACTTTGAGAAGCAGCCCTAAGACTTATTTGATGTGGAATATAAATACTGTAAAACAACTTTCTGGAATTCAAAAAAGATTAGTTGAAGCGGCTTTGGAAATATTAAAACCTGGAGGAGAATTAATTTATTCTACATGTACTCATGCTCCTGAAGAAGATGAGGGAGTTTTAAATTATATTCTAGAAAAATATAAAGATGAAATAAAAATTCAGACTATTAATCTTCCAAAAGAATTAAATCCAAGACAAGGAATAAAAAAATGGCAAGATAAAGAATATTTTGAAGATGTTAAATATTCTTGTAGAATCTATCCTCAAGATTCAAATACCGAAGGATTTTTTATTGCTAAATTAAAAAAATTAAAATGATTTATAACCAATTAAAAATATTTGATAAAAAAGAAAAGCAGAAAATTATTAATATGCTTGATGAACAATTTGGAATAGATGATTTTTCAGGATTAATTGTTAAGAGAGGTAAAGAGAGACTTTTTTTATTTCAAGGAAATTTTAGCCCAAAAGAAATAAAAGAACTTGAAAGAACAATTCCTATTGAAAGAGTTGGAGTTTATTTTGGAAAAATTGTTTTAGGCAAAGATAATTCTGAGAAAATAAGATTAAGTATTGATGGAGTTCAAATATTTAGAGAACAAATTAAAAAAAATATTTTTGAATTAAATGATGAACAAGCTAGAGAATGGATGTTGGGAAGAGAACTGTTAATAAAAACTGGAAAAAAAGATTTTTTAATTATAAAGTATAAAGATAATTTTTTAGGATGTGGAAAAGCATCAGAAGAAAAGATAACAAATTTTATACCAAAAAATAGAAGATTAAAAGAAAAAAGTATTAATTGATATTATTTTTTGTATTTAGTTCTTTTAGATTGGATTGGAGTGTAACATTTTCTTTTAGTTTCTTTCCCACTACAACTAATACATTTTTTTAAATCAGAATTATATCTTCCACTCATTATTCTAGCTAATTTTGGATGATAATGGTGATAATCAATATATGATTGTTTCCAAGTGCACAATAGAATATTTGTTTTTCTATCTCTTCTTAATTTTTGAATTAAATTTACCATTTTAAATATTAAGAAAAGGAAATTTATATGTTTTTCTATTCTTTAGAAAAATTTAATTAAAGATATTTTAAAATTTGTAATATTGAGAAATATTTTTCTTTTGTTGTTTTTTCTTTTGTAGAACTCTTTTAACTTCTTTTTCATCTTCTTTTGTCCAGTTTATTTTCTTTTCAATAATTCTTAAAAATTTTTGAATAGAAATAGAATCTTTTTTAAAACTAGATTTTAGAGAATATTTTACTGATAAATAATCTCTCATTAATTCTGATTTTTCAGGAATAATTTTTTCAATTGATTTAAAAAGAATATTTGTATGATATTTGTATTCTCTCCAATTAGATACTGATATTCTAAAATCAAAATAAGGTTTTTTTAATACTTGATAATCTTCAAGAGACATATAAAATATAAACTGAAAGAGTATTTAATATTTTACAATAATTTATAAAATCTATTTTTTAATAAAATTTATGGACAAACAAAAAATTTTACAAGCAGGAAAAATTTCTAAAAAAGTTAAAGAATTTGCAAGATTAATTATTAAAAAAGATGTTTTATTGAAAGATATTGCAGATAAGATTGAATTAAAAATTTTTGAACTTGGAGGAAAACCAGCATTTCCAGTAAATTTAAGTATTAATGAAATTGCAGCACATTATACTCCTAGTTATGATGATGAAACTCTTGCTAAGGGTTTGTTAAAAGTAGATATTGGAGTTCATGTTGACGGGTGGGCTGCAGATACTGCTTTTTCTATTGATTTGGAAAATGATGAAGAGAATAAAAAATTAATTGAATCTTCTAAAAATGCTTTAAAAAATGCTATAAAATTAGTTAAGGAAAAAAAATATAAAACTAATTTGAAAGATATTGGAAAAACAATACAAGATACTATTGAATCTTTAGGGTTTATTTCAATAAGTAATTTATCTGGACATGAAATAAATGAGTATGATTTGCATGCTGGTTTAATTGTGCCTAATTTTGATAATGGTAATGTTAATTTTATTGGAAAAGGTATTTACGCAATAGAACCTTTTGCAACTCTTTCTAATGGAAGTGGGAAAGTTAGAGATGGAAAACCTTCTGGAATTTATGTTGTTAGGGATATGAAAAATATAAGAAGTCCTCTTGCTAGAGAAGTTTTGAAATTAATAAAAGAAGAATACAAAACTTTTCCTTTTTGTTCAAGATGGATTGTTGAGAAAATTGGTTCAAAAGCATTAATTGGATTAAGACAATTAGAAGAAGCTGGAATTTTACATCATTTTGATCAATTAATAGAAAGTTCTGGAAAAAAAGTTAGCCAGGCAGAAAATACTATTTTAATTTCAGATGATGAAATTATTGTTACAAGTGAATAATATTAAAATTATTATTCCTTATTTTTAGATTTGATATTTTTCTTCTTTTCTAAAATTTTCTTTTCATCTTTTTTAGTTTTATCATTTTTCTTCTCTTCTAATTTTATAGGTTTTCCTATTTGTTTTGAAACTTCATTTAATGCTTTATCAAAATCTTCTTTTTTAATAATTAATTCTTCTTTTGATTCTTTTTTGTAAATTCTTTTAATAGCATTAATTCCTGCATTTCTAGTTAGAGCTTCTATATCTGCTCCTGTCCATAAATCTGTTTTTTCTACATATTCTGAAAGTTTTAAGGATTTTTCAAGAGGCATTTTTTTTGTATGAACTTTGAATATTTCTTCTCTTGATTCTTTATTTGGAACTTCTAATTCTATTATTCCATCTATTCTTCCAGGTCTTAATAATGCTGGGTCAATTAAATCTTTTCTGTTTGTTGCAGCCATAACAATTACATTTTCTAAATTTTCAATTCCATCCATTTCAGTTAATAATTGATTGACAATTTTTTCTGTAGAATCATTCATAGAGCTTCCTCTTAATTTGGATATGCTATCAAATTCATCAAAGAAAATAATTGTTGGAGAAACTTGTCTTGCTTTTTTGAATATTTCTCTTATATGTTTCTCACTTTCTCCAACCCATTTACTAACTAATTCTGGTCCTTTAATTGAAATGAAATTTGCATTTGCTTCTGTTGCAACAGCTTTTGCTAAAAGAGTTTTTCCTGTTCCAGGAGGTCCAGAAAGTAAGATTCCTTTTGAAGGTTTTATTCCAGCTTTAATATATAAATCAGGTCTCAATAAAGGTAGTTCTACAAGCTCTCTTAATTTTTCTTTTGATTTTTTTAATCCTCCAACATCACTCCAATGAATATCTGGTTTGTTAATTAAAACTTCACGCATTGCAGAGGGTTCTACATTTTTTGTTGCTTCAATAAAATGTTCTCTTGAAACTTTAATTTTATCTAATATTTGTGTTGGAGCTTTTTCTTGAATATTTTTTAATTCTGTAAAATATGGTTTGATTGCTTTTAGTGCTGCTTCTTTACATAAAACTTCTATATCTGCTCCAGTATAACTAATTGTTTTATTTGAAAGTTCAGTAAAATCTACATCTTTTTCAAGAGGCATCCCTCTAGTGTGGATTTTTAAAATTTCTTTTCTTCCTTTTTCATCAGGGGGATTTATTTTTAATTCTCTGTCAAATCTTCCAGGACGTCTAAGTGCAGAATCAATATCTTCTGGTCTATTTGTTGCTGCCATAACTACTACTTGTCCACGAGATTTAAGACCATCCATTAAAGTTAATAATTGAGCTACAATTCTTTTTTCTGTTTGGTCTGTGCTTTCTCCTCTTTTTGGAGCTATTGAATCAATTTCATCAATGAAAATTATTGATGGGGAGTTTTTGTTTGCTTTTTCAAAAATTTCTCTTATATGTTTTTCACTTTCTCCGTAATATTTTGACATTATTTCTGGACCTGCTATAGAAAAAAATGTTGCATCTGTTTCATTTGCAACAGCTTTTGCTAAAAGAGTTTTTCCTGTTCCAGGAGGACCTGTTAATAAAACACCTTTTGGAGCTCCAACACCTAACTTTTCAAAAACTTCTGGATGATTCATAGGTAATTCAACCATTTCACGAATTAATTCTATTTCATTTTTTAATCCTCCAATATCTTCATAATTTACATTAGTTGCTTTTAAATCTCCTGAATAAGGTTCATCAGAAATAACTATTTTTGTTGAAGGTGTTACAATAACTTTTCTCTTAGGATCTATTTTTGAAACAACATAACTTAATCTTGTTCCAAAAACATCAATTACTATTTTTTGACCAGCATTTAATGGTTTATGTAATAATTTTGTATGAAAATATTCTGTAGGATTGTCACTAAATTTAACTTCTTGCAAAGGTGAAAGAGTTATTTTTTTTGCATCTAATACTTCAATAAATTTTATGATGATTTTATCTCCTATTGAAGCACTTATATTTGACCTTGTAGAACCATCTAATCTTATTGAATTTTTATCCCCATTAATAGAACGCATAGCTTTTATTACATTTGAATTTTTCCCTTTAATTTCAATTATATCTCCTGATTGAATTCCTAAATAATCCATTGCCTCTGAATGAATTCTTGCTATTCCTTTATCTATATCTTCTTGCAAAGATTCTATAACTTCTAATTCAATTTCTTTTTTATTTTCTATATTTTTTGTCATTTTTTATCAAAAGTAATTTCTAATATACCGTTTTTTACATTATATGAAAATTTTTTAGAGTTGATAATTTTAGGTAAGTTTTTTCTTATTAAAATTTCTTTTTTTAATTTTTGAGATAAATAATTTTGAGTATTTTCTTTAATTATTTTTTTAGTTTTTATTTCTAATTCTCTTCCTTTAATACTAACTAAAATATCTTCTTTATCAAATCCTGGAAGTTCAAATATAAGATATATTTTATTTCTATATTCTATAAAATCAATTAATCTATCCTCTTCTTCTCCTTGAATAATTTCTTCTTTATATTCTTCTCTTGAAGGATTTTGTCCAAAAACTTCTCTTATAATCTTTTCAAATGGGTCATTGTTATTAAAAAAGTTCATTTTTTTATTTATCCTAAATAACTATTCCTTAAGGGAATAGCAGCAGTTTTTGCAGTTTGAAGAAGTTTCTCCTCTATTTTTCTATAAACCTCTATAGTAGATTTATCAATACTTGGTTTTACTTTTTCAAATGCTTTTTTAAAATGCTCATTTTTTACTTCTTGTGATTCTATATTTTCTCTTAATGCTAACATTGCAGCCTCTCTGGTTAAAGCATCTATATCTGCCCCAGTATATCCTTCTGTTTTTTTTGCCAAATCCTTTAAATTAACATCTTTAGTTAAAGGCATTTTTTTTGTATGAACTTTTAATATTTCTAATCTTCCTTTTTCATTAGAAGCATTTACCAAAATTATCTTATCAAATCTTCCAGGTCTTAATACTGCTGGGTCGAGAAGGTCTGGTCTGTTTGTTGCCCCAATTACTAATATGTCTTTTAAATCTTCAAGTCCATCCATTTCTGAGAGAATTTGATTTAAAACTCTTTCAGTTACTTTTGTTCCTGTTTCTTGACCTCTTCTTCCTGCAAGAGAATCAATTTCATCAAAGAAAATAATACAGGGAGCTACCTGACGTGCTCTTTCAAATATTTTTCTAACTCCTTCTTCTGATTTTCCTACCCACATACTTAATAGGGAAGGTCCTTTTATTTGTATAAAATTAGCTTCTGATTCTTTTGCAATTGCTTTGGCTAAAAGAGTTTTCCCAGTTCCTGGCGGTCCGTAAAGTAAAATTCCTCTTGAAGGTCTTATTCCCATTCTCGTAAAATTTTCAGAATACTTAATAGGCCATTCAACTGCTTCATTTAATTCTTGTTTAACATTATCTAAACCTCCAATAGAGTCCCATCCTACATTAGGGGTTTCAATTAAAACTTCACGCATTGCAGAAGGTCTTACAACTTTTAAAGCATTCATAAAATCTTCGTGTTTTACAACTAATTTTTCTAAGATTTCCCGAGGTATTTCTTCTTCATCTAATTTTATTTTGTTTATGTTTTTCCTTAGAACATTCATTGCAGCTTCTTTTCCTAATGCTTCTAAATCAGCACCAACAAACCCGTGAGTTATCGAGGCTATCTTATCAAGATTTACATCTTTTAATAAAGGCATACCTCTTGTGTGTATTTTTAAGATAGATAGTCTTCCATCTTTTCTTGGGGCATTAATTGAGATTTCTCTGTCAAACCTTCCTGGTCTTCTGAGTGCAGGGTCTAAAGCGTTTACTCTATTTGTTGCTCCAATAACAATTACTTTTCCTCTGCTCTTAAGACCGTCCATCATTGTAAGAATTTGACTAACTACACGTCTTTCTACTTCTCCAGAAACATCTTCTCTTTTTGGAGCAATAGCATCTATTTCATCAATGAAAATTATTGTAGGGGATGTTTTTTCTGCCTCTTTAAAAATGTCTCTAATTTTTTTTTCTGATTCTCCATAAAATTTTGACATTATTTCTGGTCCGTTTAAAAGAATAAAATTAGCTTCTGTTTCTGTTGCAACAGCTTTGGCTAAAAGAGTTTTACCAGTTCCAGGAGGTCCATGCAATAAAACTCCTTTTGGAGGCTCAATACCAAGTCTTTGAAATATTTCTGGATGTTTCAAAGGTATTTCTACCATTTCCCTTATTTTCTTAATTTCTTCACTTAATCCTCCAATGTCTTCATAATTTATTTCAGGGATTTTTTCATCTTTTGTTTCAACTGCTTTTGGATTTAAAGTTACTTCTGTATTTTCAGTTATTATTACTGGTTGGTTTGGATTTGTATTTATAACTAAGAATCTTATTTGTGCGACAGTTCCTCCTAAATTTCCAAAGCCAATATTTCCTAACATATCTCTAACATTTCCAAACATGTCTCCAAATTCAGGTCCAAATTCATCTGATAATAAATCTTTTCTTCTTTGCATTCCACCTAAGACTACAACATCTCCTTTGAGAACTGCTCTTCCTAGAAGACCTTTTCTTAAATTATCTGGGTCAGCTTGAACCATTATTCCTTTTTGTGCTGGAGCAATAATTATTTTTTTTGCTTCTTTTAATTCTGCTTTTGAAACATTAACAACATCCCCCATACTTGTTTTTGAATTTCTTCTTAGAATTCCATCAATTCTTATAATTCCTTCTCCAATATCTGCAGGATATGCTTTATCAACTATTGCGACAGTTTCTCTATTTCCTTTTATTGAGATAATTTCTCCTCTTCTTATTCCTAGTTCTCTCATAATTTGAGGATCTATTCTTGCTATACCTTTGTAAGCATCATCTTGATGCGCTTCAACTACATTTAATTTAATTTCTTTTTTTGTCATTTATAAAAATTCTTTTCTTTTTAGTTTATTAATATTATCAAAATTTAAGCTGAGTTTTCCGAAATCTTCAAAACATAATTTTACCATTTTATCTAACATTTTTTCTTGTTCTTCCATGAATGAGACAATTTCTTTTGGTATTGAAATAGTATAACTGTTTCCGACAATTCTCATTTTTACTCTAAATTCTTTATTTTTTAAATTTATAAATTTATGGTATTCTTGTTCATCCAAAGGGTGAATTATTTTTTCGTTACAATTTTTGTTAGGACATATTACTATTCTGAATGAGAAGCCATTTTTAAGAATATTTGCTTTTTGCATTTTTTTATTGCATTTTTTGCATAATATTGTGTTGTCAAATATGTCGTTCATTTTGTAAATATGAATTACCCTTTCCTTTTTATGAGAAAGGGTAAAATCTATGGGTAAAAGAGGTTAACACCGAAGTGTATACATCTATATGTATACTTACAAATATATACTTTTTAAATGTTTCTGTTTTTTGTATAGTTAGAAATTTTTATAAATAAAACATTTTAAAAACTATTATTAATTTTATTTTCTTATGAGGTTTGGAAATTTAAAAAAAAGTTTTAATATTTTTTGGAGTAAATTTTGGTTTTTGCTTTGGAAGGATGATAGTTTTAAAGGATGGATATTATCAATTATAATTTTATTTATTTTAATAAAATTTATTTTTTTCCCATTTTTGAGTTTAGTTTCTGGTACTGAATTACCTTTAGCAATCGTCGAGTCTTGTAGCATGTATCATGATGGAAATTTATTTTCAAATTATGATAATTGGTGGTCAAGACATGAGAAAAAATATTTTTATTTTAATATATCTAAAAATGAATTTAAAGATTTTATATTTAAAAATGGATTTAATAAAGGAGATATTTTTCTTGTTACTGGTGCAAATATTGATAAATTAAAAGTTGGAGATGTTATAATATTCAATGTTAATTATAAAAATCCAGTGATTCATAGAATAATTAAAATAAAAGAAAAAAATAATAAAAGAATTTTTGAAACAATTGGGGATAATAATAATGGTCAATTAGTTTTTGAGAAAAATATTATTCCTAATCAAATAATTGGGAGAGCTAGATTTAAAGTTGCCCCTTATTTTGGTTGGATAAAATTAATTTTCTTTGAATCCTTTAAATCAAAATCTGAAAGAGGGTTTTGTAAAGAAAATTGAAAAACCAAAGATTTTTAAATAAACTTAAATAAAAATACAGATAGTTTTAATTTTAAAATGGAATTTTGTCCAAAGTGTGGTGCTGTTCTTATTGATAAGAGAAAAAATTCAGGATGTCCTAGATGTAATTATTCTTCAAAAAATAAAATTAAGATAAAGACAAGTGAGAAGATTGAGAATAAAAATCCTGTTTATGTTGTAAAGGAGAAAGATAGTCAGGTAATGCCCATAGTTGATGGTGATTGTGTTAAATGTGGAAATCAGAAAGTTTATTTTTGGACCTTACAAACTCGTTCTAGTGATGAATCAGAGACTAAATTTTTTAAGTGTACAAATTCCAAATGTGAGCATACTTGGAGAGAGTATAGATAAAACTTAAAAACTTCTCTATTTAATATTAATTTATGGCTCTGTAGCTCAGTTTGGTCAGAGCACCGGACTCTTAAATGAGGGGCATTAATGTTCCCCTTACACTAACCCTTCCTTTTAGAAAATATTGAGGAAAATTAAAATAGAGAAATCCGGGTGTCGAGGGTTCAAATCCCTTCAGGGCCATATATTTTTTTATCTCTTATATAAATTATTCTTTGAGGATTTTTATTGCTTAATTTAAGAACATAAACTTCTTTTGATTCTTTTTCTAATTTTGAACAAAGAGAAATAATTTCTAAATAAGATTCTTTAAAGTCTTTTATCAGAGATATTTTTTTAAAGCCATTATCTTCCATTATTTTTTTTATTCTATAATTAGATACTTTCTCTTTTGATATTTCTTCATTAATTCTTTTATTAATATCTTTATAAGGTGACAAATCTCCTTTTTTTAGAATATTAAGCCAGAAGGATATTTGCGGATCAATATTATTTTCATAAACCATTTTTATGATTTAATTAAATCGTTTTTAAATATTTCTAAAAAACATAATTCAATTTAGAAGTACTATTTATTTCAATTTTTTTCAGAGAATGGTAATTATTTAACTAGAGTTTGTATTTGTTCAATTGCATCAGCAATTTCTCTTCCTTTCTTAGTTAGTTGTATAATTTTAATTCTTCCTTTCCTCTCAAATACAACTAACTTTAATATTTCTAGTGTTTGCAGAATTTTTACTGCATGGCTATAAGTACAATCTATTTCTTTAGCCAAAATACTACCGTATCTCATCCTATTGTTCTTTTTAAGAGATACCAACATTAGTGATGGCTTTCTTCTAAAAAAGATGTCAAAGTTATCTTTCATTTTTGTGTTACACCCCTTTGACATTGATCTGTATAGTTTAATGTATATATTGAGAAAGTACTTTACTTTTAAACCTTTCGAAAAGTATTTTTCATAATATTTATTAATGAATATAACTATTGGAATATATGAAAGAATTATCTAAGAAAAAAGTTAAATCTCTAAGGAGAAAAAAAATAAAAATTTTGGTGGCAGGAGATATTCATGGGGATACTGGTCTTGTGAAAAAGCTTGCTGGCAAAGCGAAAAAAGAAAATGTTGATATTGTTATTCTTGCGGGAGATTTAACTTTTGCAGAGAATTCTACAAAAGGAATTATTGGACCTTTTGCGAAAGCAAAAAAGTTAGTCTTATTACTTCATGGAAATCATGAGTCTTTGGCTACTTTAGATTTTTTATCTGAGATGTATTCTAATGCAAGGAATTTACATGGTTATTCTTTTGTTAAAAATGATGTGGGAATTTTTGGAAGTGGGGGAGCTGATTTTGGAGTTTCACCAATGTCTGAAAAAGAATTTTTTAATACTTTAAAAAAAGCATATGAAGGGATTAAGGGAATAAAAAAGAAAATAATGGTTACTCATATGCATCCTTTTAATTCAAAAGCAGAATTTTCTGGATTTCGAGGAAGTAAGGGAATTAGAAAAGCAATTGAAAAATTTAAGCCAGATATTTTATTATCTGGACATATTCATGAAGCAGAAGGAATTGAAGAGATTATTGGAAAAACAAGAGTTATTAATATTGGAAGAAAAGGAAAAATTATTGAAATTTAAAAATAAATTTATCTTATTCCAGTATCTATATTAATATTAAATATTGTAATTTTATTATTTTTAATTGTAATTTTTTTTGGTAATTCCTTGTTAAATTGTTGCTGTTTTTCAAAATCAAGAAGATATTCTCCTGTTGGAAGTTCTAATTTATAATTTCCATTTAAATTTGGATTAATTTTTGAGATTATTTTATTTTTATTAATATTCCAAATTATAATTTGTCTTGATTTATATGTTTCTGCTGTTGGTTGACATTCTGATTGTGGGGGAGATGTTTCAACAGGACAAAGAGGATTAATATTTATTTTTCCCTTTAAAAAGCCAGTTTTATTTATTTCTTTTTGTTTAGGAATATAAACAATTGCAAAAATTATTCCAATTAATAAAATAATAGTTAAAATATAATAATATTTTTTATCCATATTTTTTTTACTATAATAGATTATTTAAATTTATTTAAATGCTTTTTATATAATAAATGTATGAATATTAATAAAGTTTGTTTTAAGAAAAATCTTTTTGGGAAGTATATTGAAATAGTTATTTATGATATTGAGAATTTTTTAGCAGAAGATATTATTGAAGAAATGTATAAAGAAGCTATTAGATTACAGAAAATATTTAATTTTTTTGATGATTCTAGTGAAATTTCTTTATTAAATAAAAAAAGAAGTTTAAAAGTTTCTAATGAATTGTTGGAAGTTATTTTGAAAGCATTGAAATTTTGTGAATTAACAAAAGGAGAATATGATATTTCTATAGGAAAAAAAATTGTTCAAAGAAAGAGAAATAATAATTTAATAGACATTAATTGTTCATATAAAGATATTGGGATTAAAGATAATTTAGTAATTCTTAATAATTTAGATGTTTTAATTGATTTAGGAAGTCTAGCAAAAGGTTATATTACTGATAAATTAATTGAATTTTTGAAATTAAAAGGTATAGAAAATGGATTAATAGATTCTCGAGGGGATATTTCTTTTTTTGGAAATCTGGAGCATATTATTTCTATAGAACATCCTAGGAAAAAAGAAAAAATTATATGTTCTATTAAATTAAAAAATGAATCTGTTGCAACTTCTGGAGATTATAAACAATTTAGTAAATCTTTTAAAAAATCACATATTTTAAATCAAAAAGATGTTATTTCTGTAACTGTTGTTGCCCCTACTCTTGAAGAAGCAGATATATTTGCAACAGTATTATTTGTTTCTGATAATAAACAAAGAGAAAATATTTTAAAAAATAATAAGAATATTAAAGTATTAATTATTAATAATAGATTAAATTTAAAAATGTATAATGGTTTCCAAGATTTAGTTTTTAAAATTGAAAATGAGATTTAGAATAATTGTTGGTTGGAGTGTAATTTTAATGTTATCTTTTAGTCCGATATTTTTATGGTTTTTTTTTGGTCCAGGAGTTAGTGAGTTGAATGATTATTCTTCAATAACAAATAGTTTGGGTGAGCTTTTAGGTTTAGTTGGAACTGTAATGCTTGCTTTAACTTTTGTTTTATCCACAAGAATTTCATTTATAGAAGATGTTTTCGGAGGTTTGGACAAGGTTTATATAACTCATGGGATAGTTGGTGGGCTTTCATTAATTTTTCTTCTTTTTCATCCTATATTTTTAGTTTTAAAGTTTATTCCAAAAGAAATTGATACTGCTGCAAAATATTTGCTTCCAAGTTCTAGTTGGGCTGTAAATTTTGGAATAATTGCTCTTTTAGGAATAATTTTATTAGTTTTTTTAACATTATTTTCAAGAATGAGATATCATAGGTGGAAGTTTACACATGAATTTTTTGGATTGATGTTTTTATTTGCAGTATTACATATTTTTCTTGTAAGGGGAAATGCTTCAAAAGATTTTATTTTTCAAGGCTATTATATTTATGTTATAATTGTTTCAATTATTGGTTTTGGGGGATTTTCATATAGTTTATTTATAAAAAATAGACTTTTTAAAAATGCAATTTATTCTATATCTTCAATAGAAAACAATAAATCTTTTTTTAAAATTGTTTTAACTCCTGAACATAAACCTCTTGAATATAAATCTGGTCAATTCGTTTTTATTCGTTTTTATAATGAGAAATTATCTAAGGAAGCACACCCTTTTTCAATTGCCTCAAAATCAAATTCAAGAGAGATAATAATTATTGTTAAAAAATTAGGTGATTTTACAAATAGATTAGAACATTTAAATATTGGAGATAAAGTTTCTATTGAAGGACCTTATGGGAGATTTAATTATAAGAAATTTATAGATAAAGAACAGATATGGATTGCAGGAGGAATTGGAATAACTCCTTTTTTAGGAATGGTTCAAGATTTAGAGACAGAATTTAATTTAAAGAAAAATATTGATATGTATTATTCAGTAAAAGAATATGGTGATTTTATAGGGTTGAATTTATTAAAAGGTGCTGATTTTAAAATAAAGAAATTTAGATTTATTCCTTGGAATTCAGAAAAAAAAGGATATCTTACTTTAAAAGATATTTATGATGTTAGCGGAAAACTTAAAAATAAAGAGTTCTTTCTTTGTGGACCCCCTAAATTTAAAAATAGTATTGTAAAAAGTCTTTTAAATTTAGGTGTTTCCAAAAATAAAATTCATGAGGAGATTTTTGATTTTAGATGAGATTTAAAAAGTTAAGAATTGCAGTAGGAATATCTTTAGTAATATTTATACTTCTTGTTGGGAATATAATAGTTTTTGGAATGTCTGATGATAAATCAGAAGATTCTTCAAAATTATTAACTGATTTAACTTCAATAAATTCAACAATTAATGAAAATAAAATTAATACTATTGAAAAGATTCCCGAAATAAAAAAGACAATTACTCAACAATCTCCAAGAATAGTTAGAAGACCAGTTATAATTTATCGTAGGAGAAGAACACGTGCTTCTTAGTGATTTTTATTGAAATAACATATATAAATTTAATTTTTAGTTATTAATAAGAAATATAAACCTTATTTCTTCTGTATTTTTATATATTTATTAAAATGCCTCGTAAAAAAATAAAATCCAAAGAAGAAAAGACTGCTGAGAATTATTTTCCAGTAGATAAAAGTAATTTAGATTATGCTACTGAAAAGTCTTTTGATGCTTCTTTGATAAGTGATGAGAGAAAAGAATTGTTGAAGAAATCAGTTGAGATTCCTGTAAAATATTTTGAAAAAGAAATTTTAAAAAAAGAAATAACAAAAAGAGCTATTGAGAAAGAATACAAAAAGCCAGATAGAAGTATTCTAGAGACTGTTGAAAAAATTGGTAAATTGAAAAAATTAAGAAAAAAATCAAAAAAAAGAGTCTCTAAAAAAAAGACAATTTCTAAAAAGAAGATTTCTAAGAAAGAATTTAAACCTTTGGAAATAAATTTAAAGAAAAATGGTTATGAATTAATAATAACTGAAAAGCCTCAAGCAGCTTTGAAAATTTCTTCTGCTTTGGGAAAATCTGTTAAGAGAGATAATCAAAAAGTTCCTTATTATGAAATTGAAAGAGATGGTAAAAAATTAGTTGTTGCCTGTGCTGTAGGGCATTTATTTACACTTAGTCAAAATGTTTCTGGTTCTAGTGTTCCAATTTTTGATATAAGCTGGGTTCCAAATTATCTTGTACGAAAAAAAGATTTTACAAAAAGGTATTATGATACTCTTTTGAAATTAGCGAAAAATGCCGGAACTATTACTGTTGCTACAGATTATGATGTGGAGGGGGAAGTTATTGGATTAAATATTGTTAGATTTCTTTGTGGGCAAAAAGATGCAAATAGAATGAAATTCTCAACTCTTACTTCTGATGAATTAAATCATGCATATGATTTTAAATCTTCTCAGATAGATTGGGGACAAGCAATTGCAGGGGAGACCAGACATTACCTTGATTGGTTTTACGGGATAAATCTTTCAAGAGCTTTAATGAATTCAATAAAATCTACAGGGAAGTTTAGAATAATGTCTATTGGGCGAGTTCAAGGACCTACTTTAAATTTGATTGTACAAAAAGAAAGAGAGATACAAATGTTTAAACCAGAACCTTATTGGCAGATTTTCATAAAAATAATTGATAAAGATAAAAATGAACTTGAATTAAAATATTATAAAGATATTTTTGAAAAAAAAGAATTAGATAAATTTAAAGATATAAAAAATAAAAAAGTACAAGTAGAAACAAAAAAATCTCAAGAAATTATTCCTCCTAATTTTCCATTTAATCTTACAACTTTGCAAACTGAATCTTATAAATTTCATGGGATTACTCCTTCAAGGACTTTACAAATTGCACAATCTTTGTATTTGGGTGGTTTAATATCTTATCCAAGAACTTCTAGTCAGAAATTACCAGATTCAATTGATTATAAAAATATTCTTAAAAAATTATCTAAGAAATATAAAGTTGAACATTTGATTAAAAAAGATAAGCCAATAGAAGGTAAGAAATCAGATCCTGCACATCCCTCGATTTATCCAACTGCACAGAATGATATAATTTTAAGTGGTGAGGATGAAAAAATATATAATTTAATTGTCAAGAGATTTCTTTCTTTATTTTGTGAAAATGCTTTAGTTGATAATAAAAAAATAATTGCAATTCTTGAGAATAAAGATAAAGATTTGAAATTTTCAGTAAGAGGTTCTTCAATTAGTAAAAAAGCGTGGATGGAAATCTATCCTTCTAAATTAAAAGAATTAGAAATTAAAGATATGGATGGAGAAGCAGAAATAATTGATTCAAAAATTGAGGAGAAAGAAACTAAACCACCAAGAAGATATTCTCCTGCTTCAATTGTTTCTGAACTTGAGAAAAGGAATCTTGGAACAAAGGCTACAAGAGCAAATATTTTAGAAACACTTTATAGTAGAGGTTATATTAAAGAAAAAAGTATTGAAGCAACTTCTTTGGGTATATCTTTAATCGAAACACTTGAGAATTATTCTCCTGTAATAATTAATGAGTCTCTTACAAGAAAATTTGAAGAGGAAATGGATTTAATTAGAGAATCAAAAAATAATTTTGAAGAAAAAGAAGATAAAGTAATTGAAAAAGCAAAAAGTTCAATAATTGAAATTTCAAAACATTTTGGTAAGAATATTAAGAAAATAGGAGAGAATCTTTTGAATGCAAATATTAAATTAAGAGAAGAACAAAAAAAGGAAAATACTTTGACTCAATGTCCTTTGTGTAAAAATGGGAATCTTGCAATAACTTATTCTAAGAAAACAAAAAGACATTTTGTTGCCTGCAATGCTTATCCTAGTTGTAAGAATACTTTTAGTCTCCCCCCTAATGGAACAATAAAAAAAACAAAACAGATTTGTGAAGAGTGTGGCTTCCCTAAACTCATGTTATTGAAAGCTGGAAGAAGGCCTTGGATTTTTTGTTTTAATAAAGAATGTCCTATAAATAAAGAAAGACTTGAAGAATATTATGAGAAAAAAAGACAGAAAGAAGCTGAGAAATAGATTTATAGAATACCATAATTCTTAAAAACTTTATTTTATTAATATATTTATGACTATTGAAGATGAACTTACTAAAAAAGGAATTAAATATTCTATAAATAAGTTAAAGTTACCTAGAGAATTAAGTGCATTTCCTGGTTTAGATGATGTATTAAATTATTTTTGTAGAAAAAATAATATTTCTAAACCTGATAATGTAATTTCAATAAATAAAGGATTAATAGTTTCATGGGATAATAGAAATCAGATATTTTTATCTAGAGAGATAAAAGGAGATTTACTTTCTTTTATGAATCCTCCTTTGAAGGATTTCTTTGGGAGAGGTAGAAATCATAAATATACTTCTAGAGAAGAAACTTATGAATTAAGTGGGGTTTTAAATGGGAAAAAAATATCTTTAAAATCAGAAATAATTTATTCTCAACATTATATTTTTAAAGAGAATTCAAGGAATTCTCTAAGATTTACACCTAAATTTTTACTCGAAGGAAAAGGAAAAAGAGATATTATTAGAAAAGATAATGAAAAATATTGGTTTTTAAGTGGTGTTAGAAAATAATAATTTTTAAAAAGAAGAATTGTCTAAATAATTTTAATGGTAAAAGAATTATTAAAAGAATTTTCTGTTGATGATATGTCTAAAAGTATTAAAGATAGATTAGAAAAAATAAAAAAAGAGAATGAAGATTTAAAAAAATTATCTAAACCTTATGAGAAATTAATAATTCCTTATGAAGCAATAGTTGGGGAAGTTAGAAATTATAATTTCTCAACAGATCACACTCCTTTAAGCGAGCAAATGTCTGAAGTGGATTATCCATCTTATAAATCAGGATATAGAAATGAGTTGGAAATTAATTTAGAGGAGGGTTTAGTTGAGAAACTTATTTTTAAAGGTAATTCTTCGATTGAAAAAGGTAATAAAATTAGAGCTTATATTTTTGCAGGTGAAGAAAAGGAACTTCATTTTTTAGGTCATGGAGATGAAAATAATTTAGTTTATATTCCAAGAGATTTTAAAAAACAAGAAATTGCATTCTATATTCAAAAAATTGATAGACAAACTGGAAAAGTTTTAAGAACAGATTATAGTGTAGATTATTCTGGAAGATAATATTAAAATTAATTAAAAAATTCTTTCGGAATTATTTTCAATTTGCCAGTCAATGAAACTTCCTAAATTTATTGAACCAGCTTTATCATAATTACAAGCTCTTATTCCTTTGTTATTATTATTTTTATCTCTTAATTCAAGTCTATATGGTCCAGATATATCTGCTAAATAAATAAGAGGAAAATATGAATTACAAATTTTTGCTCTATTTGTATCCTTTAATTTAAATACTTTAAATTTTTCTTTGTCATAATTCATTTTATTATAATGTTTTAAAATATCACAAACTAATTCTCTTTCTTTTCTAATATCTCCAAAAGTTTTTTCAAAAAGGAAATTTATATTTCCTTTTCCTTCATTTCTATCTATAAAATTATAAAAACTCCAAATAAGATCTATATCTTTCCAAATATTTTTTTCATAAAAACTTGTCATTAAAGAAAAAGATAATTTTGATTTAATTATTATATTTTTAGGAGACAGAGTTTTATTAATATTTATTGAAGAAATTGGTAATTGATTACTTTTACTTTTTAAAGCAGTATTTAATAAATAAGGATAGATTTTCATTTTAATAAGATATTAAAAATTTCTTATTTTTTAAAGATTTATTAACTGGAGAATATAATTTTTTAAAACCATTTTCTTAAATTTCTTTGGGTTTTGATTTCATTTAAAAGTCTGCTTTTTTGAAGCATTTCTGAAGAATCAAATTTAAACTTCATTTTTCCTATTTGAATTACACTATTTTTTAATTCTTTAATACTTTTAAATTCAAATTTTTTATTATTAAGTGCTTTTCTTACACTTTCTCTAACAACCCAAACACCAAGACTTGCCCAATAACTTGGAGTTTCCAATCTTATAACTAAAACACTTGCCTGTTTTTTTATTTTTTCAAGATATTCTAATATTGGAAGTCTTGTAGCATAATATCCTCCTACTGTATTTGAAGCATAATTTTTTCTTCCAGAATATCCTTCAAAGTCAGTAGATGCTTTAATCTTTGAAGAAGGATTCCAAGATGAGCCAGGAAAATATATTTCAAAAAGTTCATAATTCCAAATATTTGGGAAGAGCATAATTAAATATTGATTACCTATAAATTCTCCAAAAAATAATTCATAATTTTCAATCCATTTATAATCTCTAATTTTTTCTAAAAGTTTTTTCCCTATGGTATCATCTGTTGCAGTAATACTCCATTTAGTCGGAACTAATTTTTTATCTTTTTTTAAACCAAGAACCCCCACACTTAAAATCTTGCTTAAAACATATTCATCAAAATTATTTTTATACAAATCAAGAATTCCTTTTGAAGCTTTTATTTCATCATTAATTACTCTATCAACTTTTCTATGAATTTTTATATTGCTTGTTATTTTTGCTTTTTTTAATTCTCCTTTAAATCCTTGAGACATAGTTATTTTATCTCTTTTCCCATCTAAACTTAATTTTCTTTTTAATTCAATTTCAATATCAACTGGTTTTGAAGCAACTGCAATTTCTTGAGCTATTTGAATGAATTTATTTTTATTTAAACTAGAATCTTTAACTTTCGATTGAAATCTAGAATTTAATAAGCTGTTTCTTAGATTAATGACTTCTTGAATTTTTAAATTTTTGTTTGCCCAATATTTTGCATTATCATAAATCCAAGCATTTTTATCTTTATTTAGTGGACTAAGAATTCCCACATTTACTAAAGGATATTTTAATTTAGAACCTATGAAAATACTTGGTGGAGAATTTGTGTCTAAGTTGGATATTTTTTTTAAATCATTATATTTAAAATTAGTATTTGATATTTTTTTAATTGCCTCAAATTTAATTTCATCATGATTAACCATTTAATATTATTTGTTTGAAAATTTATTTTTTTAAATTTATTAAATATAATTTATTTTATAAATTTAAATCCATCTTTTTTTAAAAACACCTTTTTCTCTTATTTCAAAACTTAATTCTTTTTTAGGAAGACTTCTATGTTTTAATAAAATAGCTTTTCTTTTTTCATTATCATTTTTTAATTCAATTATGCATTTGCTCCAATATTTAAACAAATCTCCTCCAACAATGTTAACTTCTTTTTGAATTCCTTTTTTTTGTTCTTCAAATGTTAAAAAATTACCATAAACTTGATTGGTAATAATAACTGGTATTTCTTGTTTTCTTGATATTTCTGCGAGCATTCTCATTTGATTTGCAACATTTCTATTTACTTCTTTAATTTGATATTCTTTTTTGGATTCAATTGCATCACCTAATTCAAGTCTGTAAAGCATAGCCATTCCATCTACAACAATTAATCCTACATGTTTTTTTTTCACATTTTCTAAAAGTTTTGAGAAACATTTTTTTTGTTCTTCAAAATTTGATGGTTCAAATAAAATAATATTCTCTAATATTTCTTCATTATTTTCATTTCCAACAATTTGTTTTACTCTATCTGTTGAAAATCCTCCTTCAGTATCAATAAAAATTACTTTTTTCCCTTTTTTTGCCTGACTGCATGAAGATAAAATACACATATTACTTTTTCCAGATCCTGGAGGTCCAACAATCATTGTTATGATGTCTTTTTCATATCCTCCATAAAGCCATTTATTTAAATCAAAACTTCCAGTAGATATTCTTTCAATTTTATTTTTATATGACATGATGAATAAGAATTAATTGTATTAATAAGGATTATTGTAATGCTTTAGATTCTTGAACTAATTTAAATGTTTGAGTACTATAAATACCACCTACTCCTTTTAATTTAAGTACTAAATTTTCTTGAGATTTTCCTTGACAAGGATATATTATATATTTTTCAATAGTATAATTAAGTCCTTTTTTTATATGAGGTCCTTCATTTTTTAATGCAATTAATTCTACTCCTGAGAGATAAATATCTGATTCACTTTTTAAACCTAAATGATGACTTCTACCTACCATAAAAAATATAATAATTAATATTTTATAAATTTATATGTGTTTTATTTATTTTAATTTAGAAAAATCGCCTGAAACTTTGTTCAAATCTTTGATTATTGAAGAAACTGCATCATCTATTGCTTTTTTAGGATTTTTTCCTTTTGTTTTCACAGAAAGAATTGGATTTTCAGTAGGATGTTCATATTTCCATGCAGAGAAAGTTACAGATGAGTCTTTATTTAAATAAACTCTTAGTATTTCAACTAAAGTTAAATTATCTACTTGCAATTCAATCTCATCTTTTGAACTTTTAAGAATATTTATTTCCATAATAAAGTTGGTTAAAATTCATTTATAAAGGTTTTTATTTTATTGGTCTTCTTTTTTATTCTTTTTCCAGAAAATTAAATTTTTAAATTTTTTCTTAACTGATTTTTCATTATTATTTTCATTTTCAGAATCATTCATAAGTTCTTTTTCAAATTCTTCTTCATTAATATTTTCAGAAGTATCTTTTTTATTTATCCTTTTCAAATCATAAATTGTCATATTTTTAGATTTTATTGGATTAAATATAATTTCTTTGTTTTCAGATATTATTTCTGATTCTATTATATTTTCTTTTAATAATTTTATTTTTAGAAAAATTTCAATTTTTCTTAGGATATCATAATAATTATTGGGGAGAATTCCTTTTTCTGCCATTTTTATTATAGATTCTGGTTCTTTAATTTCTCTAGCAAGTTGTTCTTGAGTAATTTTTTTTGATCTTCTAGCCCTCATAATTATCCAATGAAAATTATCAACAATTTTTTCTTTATCTTTGGATGAGAAATTAAATTCATTATTTTTTTTAAAATATTTTTTTTCAACAATATCTCTTAAAGAAAAATCTTGTTTTTCTATTAATTTTGTTTTTTTTATATTTCTTATTTTTTCTTTATGAGCTTCAGGGTTTTTTATACCTGCAACTTTGGAGAGTCTTTCATAAACTGATTCTTTCTTATCAATTTTTTCAAGTTGGAGATTATTTATTTTTTTTATAATTGGAATATTTTCTTTATAAGAACATTTTCTACAAATATTTACAATATCTTTTCCAAAAATACCCTCTAATAAATTAGTATCTTTTTCAGAAATATTACATTTGAAACATTTATTCATTCTTTATTATTTTTATATTAGTTTTTTAATATTTATGTTGTAGAAAATAGATTATATTATTGAATTATTTACTGAGAATGAATTAAATAAGATATTTTCCAACTTTTTCTAGTGAATCTGTATTTTCTACAACAAATTTTTCATTAATAAGAATTGATGGAACTTTTTTAACATTATATTTTTTCATTAAAATTTTTAAAGATTCAACATTAGTATCTGTTGCTATTGGAAGTAAAATTATATTTTCCTCATATTTTTCTTTTAAATCAAATAAAAAGTTACTCATTGTTCCTTGGAGAACTTTTAATTCTAAGCTAGGATCTTTATATTGATAAAAATATACAACTGTATTGAATTTACTATCGCAATTTTTTTTATTTTCAATAATTCTTTTCCAAAGTAATGTTCTTAAAAGATCATATCTTTTATGAAGAGCAATTTGTTCTGTAGTTATTTTATTTGAATCTTCGTATTTACCTAATTTTACAGCTTCTTTATAAATTTTATCTGCAAAAAAGACGCTTTCATTTTTTATTATTTTGCAAGATTCATTATTTTCATATATTATTTTTGAAGATAAATCAAAATCAAAAAAATCTGTTTCAGATTTAAAATAAGTTTCTTTCATTTGATCAATTCTCGAATTTTCAAAAATAACCCCTATCATAATTCCCATAAAAAATATTATTAATGCTACTACTAATGCTTGCCAAAAAGTGTGTTTATTGTTTAACATTTTACCATCTATAATCTTTTCTAATATATCTATATATTGAAGTAATCCAAATGAAGGGGTATATTGCAAGATATACTAAAATATAAAAAACAAGGTTAAAAAATCTTTTTATTGTTAATTTTTCTTCATATTTTGTTTTATATAGCACATAATTATAATAAATAATTGAACTGCTGAAAAGAATGATTAGATAAAAAAATAAAATTGATGGATAAAAATTAATTTGCTGAAAATGAAAAATTGAAATATTTGAAGATATTGAAGATGTTGCAATTAAAAAAGAGGTTATAAATGAATTTAAAATTAAATAAACTGAAAAGAGAAATCCAAATAAACTTAAAATAATACTAAAAAATACAAAAGGTAGAATAAATGTTCCAAACATTCCTTTTTTAAAGAATATTTTTTTATATTTGGAAATTGCCTGTAATCCTCCAAGACCCCATCTAACTCTTTGATTATACCATTTTTTAAATTTGTGCGGGACAATTGTTGAAACTTTTGCATCTAAACACATAGCAGTCTTATAATTATGGCTAAGCATATTCCAAGTTATGTCAATATCTTCTGTAACAGATTTAGGATCAAATCCCCCAACTTTTAAAAGATGTTTTTTATTATATACACTTAATGGTCCATTTGTAACATAAACACTATCAACGAAATCTAGGAGTTTTCTTGCCCATCCTAAAATCATATATTCTAAAGATTGAATTTTTGCGAATAAATTTTGGTTTTTATTTCTTACTTCAACAAAAGAAGTTACTGCACCCATATTAGGGTTATTGAAATAACCTGTTAATTTTCTTAAAGAATCTTTTGATGGAAAACTATCTGAATCAACTACTGCAATTAATTCACCTTGGGATATTTTAATTCCTTGATTAAGAGAATCTGCTTTTCCAGAATTTTCTTTATTGATTAATTTTAAATTAGGATATTTTGAAATTAATTTTTCTACAATTTTTTTAGTTTTATCTGTACTTCCATCATTTATTACAATAACTTCTATTTTATCTTTTGGATAATTTAATTCCATTACATGTTTAATTGTTTCTTCTATACTTTTTTCTTCATTATATCCTGGAATTAAAATACTTACAGAATAATCTTTTTTTGGGGTTGGATATAAAAATAATTTATCTTTATTTTTTAATGTTAAAATTATAAAAAAAGACATCATATATAATGCTATAAACATTAGAGCTAAATAAATTATTATTATTATTTCCAAATTAATTTCCTTCTTTTTTTAGTTCATTTTTTTTCTGATTTGATTCATCTTTTTTTTCTAAATTTTTATTTTCATCAAAAATATTTTCACCATTTTCTTTTTCAACAAAATTAAAGTAATCATAAAAATCATCACTTAAACTTAATTCGTTAGTGTGTCCCATTCTTTTCTTTTTTATTAATTTTAAATCAGAGAATTTTTTTATATGGTCATAAGCTTTGTTACCTCTTATTTTAATTATTACAGATTGTTTTATTGGTTGTTTGTATGCTATTATTGCAAGAGTTTCTTGTTCAGCTTTAGTGAATTCTGAAGAGCCTGTAGCAAGTTTATTTATTACACTTGTAAATTCATTTCTAACATCCATTTTCCAAAGTTTATTTTTTTTAACAATTTCCATTGCAGAATCTGTTTGGTCGTATTTTTCTTGTAATTTTTCTATTAATTCATGAATTATTATTGGGTTTATGTCTGTAAGAGAAATTAATTCAGGCATATTTAGGAATCTTCCAGAAATAAAAAAAACTGCCTCTAATTTTTTTAAATTTTCTTTTTCAATAGATTCGTCAATTTCATTAATTGTTTTTGAAGAGATATCACTATAATTCATAAAGTATGAAAATAAAACTATATTTTAAATATTGTGATTGTTAAATTATAATAATAAGTTATTTAAATTAAATATTATTTATTTTTATAAGGAGGTGAGAATATGAAGTGTAATGTTGGTAAAAAAGAGAAATTGATAAGAATTATTATTGCTGTTATTGCATTGGTACTTGGTTTTTATATAACTCCTTGGTTTTATATAATTACTTTAATAGGGTTTGTAACAGCAATAATAGGATTTTGTCCAATTACTAAAGTTTTAGGTATAAATACTTGTAAAAAATAATACTAATTTTTTAATTAGTAATCTTTAAATAGTTTATTTTTTTATATAATTTATGAAAAAAGAATTTTTAAATAAATATTTTCCATTAATTTCAAGAATTTTGATTTCAGCTATTTTTATAATTTCGGGAATTGGAAAAATAACAAATTTTCAGGCAACTTTGGGATTTATGAATTCAGTTGGATTTCCAATTACTATTGTTTTTCTTATTTTAGCAATAATATTTGAATTAGTTGGAGGTATTTCTATTTTAATAGGATATTATTCTAAAATAGGTTCAATATCACTGATAATATTTACTATTTTAGCAACATTAATATTTCACATAAATTTTGCAGATCAGAATCAAATAATTATGCTTCTTAAAAATTTAGCAATAATTGGAGGACTTTTATTGATAGTTGTTAATGGTTCAGGACCATTTAGTGTTAATAAAAAGTAGATTTTTTTAATATAATCTTTTAAAATGATAAATAAAAATTTTTTTATAAATTATGATAATAAAGATTTATGGAATTTTATTTTTTCAATAATTTTTATTTTATTAGTTATTATTTTTTCAAATTTTATTTTAAAAAAAGGAATTTTAATAAAATTAAAATATTTTGATTTTCTTTTAATATCTATTGCTACTTTTAGAATGATAAGACTTTTTACATATGATAAGATAATGTCTTTTTTTAGAAAAATATTTGAAGGAAAGAAAAATGGTCTGTTAAATACTATTCATGAATTATTAATTTGTCCTTGGTGTACTGGAATCTGGGCAGCTTTAATTATTTTGGCATTATATTCTTTTTCTTTTGTTGGAAAAATATTAGTAATTATCCTTGCTATTGCAGGTGTTGGAAGTTTTATTCAAATATTAGCAAATATGATTTCTAGAATTGGAAATAAATAATATATATTAAATAAAACAAATTTTTAAATATGGCAAATTTGATTAAAATATATGTTATCTTCATCAGAAAAAAAATATAATTTATTTAATTTAAAAATTAAGATGATTGGTTGGAAAGGTCCTTTTGATGCACCTCAAAGATTAAATATATCTGATAGAATCCTAAAAGATCTCAAAAGAGATAATCATATAGATTGTAATGGAAAATTAAATTCAGGATATATCTCTGGACTTCATACTTATGACTGTGAACTGAATTTAAGAGAAATAAGTGATCCAACATCGTTTTCCTTAAAAATTCCAATTATTCCTAAATATTCTGATTTGTTTCTTATAAAAAAAGGTGATATTTTTATTTCCGAATCTGTTTTTTTTCCATATGCCTTGGGAGATAAAATTTTTGAATCTGGAGAATCTTTGGGTTTTTTAGGGAAAAAAATATTTGATAATCTTCCTTTAAGGAATTTAGATAAGGTTTATGAAGGAATTTCTAAAGATAACAATATTCTAAGATTTAATGTATTAGAGAAAGAAGCTTTAAAACATGGAATAAAATTAAAATCTTCTAAAGGAAATATGGATGAGATATTAAAAAGATTAGAAAAAGTATATCTTTGTTCTTTTTATACACAAGATATTTCATCAATACTACTTCCTTTTTCTTAAATTTTAAATCTTAAAACTGCCCCAATTCCTGATAAATTTTTAAATTGTTCTCCTTCAGATGTTTCTAAAGAAATAATTTCTACTTTTGATGAAGTACTTTCTGCTATTTTTTTTAATTCTCTTAATGTTTCTTTTTCAGTATCTTTTGATAATAATAATGTTTCAACTGCACCATACTCTAAGGCTTTTCTAACATTTTCTTCTTTATAGGCTGCCAAATAAGGTTTTTCTCCGAGTGTTTCAAAGAATTTTTCTAATACTTTTTTTTCATGTATTATTTCTTGATTTGCAAGTATGTCTTGTGATTTTTGAACAAGTTCTTTAAGGCCGTGTTTATTTGTATCACCAACATCAATTCTTCCAATAAGTTTATTTCTTAATTGAGTTATCATATATTTCCCTTCTACGAATTCATCTTTTGTAGGTATTGGTCCCCCAACAAGAATTCCTTTGAGTTTGGGATTTTCAAAAAATATTTCTTTCATATTCTCTGCAATTCTTTTATAAAATTCTTTAGTAAGACCTTCTGTAATTCTATGAAATCTTTGACTTGACTGACCTCCTGCTTTAACTTTTCCTGGAATTCCAGAAGTTATATGGTGGATTAATTCAATTCTTTTCCCTTCTAATATACCTATTGTTGCTTCTTTCCTATCCATAACAAGTAATCCAAAAATCTCTTTTACTTCTAACATTTCTTTTAAAGGATCTAAAACAAATTCCTTATCACACCTATACATTCTTATTTTCAAAGGCAGAGGAGGTTCTATGTTCCATAATTCCAAATCTTCTTGTCCTTCCACATTGCTAATATTTCCACAAAAGAGAGCAATTCCATTTTCAGGAGTTTTTTTATAATTTTTTAATTCTCTTGTTATTTTATCTAAAGCATTACTCACATTTTTTCTTGTTGAAGTGCTTTTAATATTTTTTGCAGTTCCTTTTTCAGCCTCTAATTGATCTGATACAGTATGAATATTTTGTCCTGAAGGAACGAAAACAGTTATTAGTTCTGTAGCCCTTCCTTTATACTCTTCAAGTTTTTCAATTAATTCTTCAAGTTCTATTTTGGTTAATTCAGTCATATTATAGAAAGAAATAATGTATTTATAAAATGCGTGTAATTTATTGATATCAAATAAATTCAACATTAAATTTTCCGTTTTTAATTTCTTTAGAACTCGTAACAAATTTTAAATCTTCCAGAACTTCTTTTAATTTTTCTTTATCTTTTTTTTCTAAAGTTAAGATAATTTCCGCTTTCATTGATTTTTGTGCTTTTGATTTTTCTTGTCTTATTTTTGAAATAATTTTAATCATTAATTCTAAAATTTCTTCATTATCTTTTTCTAATTTTTCTGGTTTAGGCCATTTAGTTAAGTGTATGCTTTTTTCTTTTATTTGTTTTTTAAAATAAGTTTGATAAATTTCTTCAGTAATAAATGGAATTATTGGGGCAAATAATTTTAATAAAATTAAGAGAGAATTGTAAAGAGTGTATTGTGCAGATATTTTTTTATTTCCTTTTTCATTATAAATTCTATATTTAACAATTTCTAAATAATTATCTGTGAATGTTTTCCAGAAAAATTTTTCAATACTTGATTTAGCTTTTGAGTATTCATAATTTTTGAAATTATTTGTAACTTTTTCAATTAATTCATTTAATTTTCCTAAAAATAATTCATCTGTTTTTTCTAATTTTTCTGGTTTTTGATATTTATAATCTTCAAGATTCATAAAAATAAATTTAGAAGCATTTATAATTTTAATAATAAGTTTTTTTCCTGTGATTAAATCTTTTTCCTGATAATCCATATCTTCTCCTAATTTTGAACCTGCAGCCCAGAATCTTAAAGCATCTGCTCCATAAATTTCTATGATCTCTTTTGGATGAATTCCAGTTCCTTTGCTTTTAGACATTTTTTCTCCTTTAAATGTTGTAAATCCTGAAATTACAATATCTTTCCAAGGGATTTCTTTTTTATGCAAGTAGGATTTAACAATTGTATAAAATGCCCAAGTTCTAATTATATCATGTGCTTGAGGTCTTAATGAGAAAGGTATATTTATTTTATTATTAACTAATGATGAGGCTATTTCAGGAGTTAGAGAAGAAGTTGCCCATGTATCTAAAACTCTTTCTTCACCTTTTGCAAATTCTCCGCATTTTTCGCATTTCTTTTTTATTTCTAAAGAGTCTATTGGAAGTTCTTTTTCTTCAGGTAAAATAATTTCATTACATTTTTTACATTCCCATATGGGGATTGGAATTCCAAAATGTCTTTCTCTTGAAATACTCCAGTCCCATTCCAAACCATTAACCCAATTTTCATATCGTTTAAACATAAATTTTGGATACCAATTTATTTTTTCTCCTTGTTTAATTAATTCATTTTTTTTATCTAAAATTTTAATGAACCATTGGTTTGTTGGAACAAATTCAATTTCAGTTCCACATTTATCATGAACATTAACAACATGTTGAATTTCTTTTTGTTCTTTAATTAATTCTAATTTAGATAAATCTTCAAGAATTTTTTTTCTCGCATCTTTTATTTTTAATCCTTTGTAATTATCTATGTTTAAAGTCCCATTTTTATTTAGGATTATTTTTGGATTAAGTTTGTGTCTATTAATTGATTCAACATCATATTTATCTCCGTATGAACAAATCATTAAAACTCCTGTTCCTTTTTCAATTTCTGCAGATTTATCTTTTAGGATTGGAACTTCTGAATTGAATAAAGGAATTTTTGCTTTTTGACCAATTAAATTTTTATATCTTTTGTCTTCGGGATTTACAAATATTGCAACACATGCTCCTAAGAGTTCTGGTCTTGTTGTAGCGATTAATAAATCTTTATTATTAACTTTAAATTTAAGTGTGGAGAATAAAGTATTTTTTTCTTTATCTTCTAATTCTGCCTGAGCGATTGTTGTTTGACATTCAGGACACCATAAAGTTGGAAATTCTTTTTTGTAAATTTCTTCTTTTTTATAGAGGTCAATAAAAGATTTTTGTGATATTTTTTGAGAATGTTTATCAATTGTAGAATAATAAATACTATAATCACAAGATATTCCTAATTCTTTCCAATCATTAATAAAATCAGGTGTTATTTTTTTTAAAGTTTCTAAACATAGTTTGATAAAATTCGCTCGAGACATACTTTTACTTTTTATCTTGTTTTTTTTCTCAACAAATCTTTCTGTTGGAAGCCCATTATCATCAGTTCCAAAAGGATAAAATACTTCACCCTCTCCTTTTAAAAACATTCTCCAAAATCTTGCTATAAAATCTTGCTGAGAATATGAAAAAGCATGTCCTATATGCATATCTCCTGAAACATAGGGTGGAGGGGTATCAATTGAGTAAATTTTTTTAGATTTTAAATCTGTTTGATAAGTTTTTTCTTTTTCCCATATTTTTTTCCATTTATCTTCAATTTCTTTTATATTAATTTTATTTTTACTCATATTCTAAAATTCAATAATAATAACTTTTAAAAAGTATCTGTAATTAATAAAATATGGCAAAAGATAATAGTGTAAATCTTCCAGGAGGATTTGGAGGACTTGTAAGATATGATGAAGAATATGAAAGTATTTTTAATTTAAAACCCTCTCATATTATAGTTTTTATTGTTTTAATAATCGCGTTTAGATTTTTTTTAGGGGCGATTTTTAAATAAAATATTAATAAATAAAATGTTAGGCGGATTAAACCCAAAAAAAATGCAAGCACTCATGAAACAGATGGGAATGTCTCAAAATGAAATTCCTACAAGTAGAGTGATAATTGAAAAAGAAGATAATTCTAAAATTATTATTGAAAACCCTTCTGTAACAAAAATAACAATGCAAGGTCAGGAAACATTTCAGGTTGTAGGTAATGCTGTTGAAGTTGAGTCAGAGGAAGAAAAATTTTCTGAAGAAGATATTAAAACAGTTATTGAAAAAACATCTTGTACTCGTGAACAAGCAGAAAAAGTTTTGGAATCAACAAATGGGGATTTGGCTGAAGCTATTTTGGAATTAAGTTCTTAATTTCATTATTTTTTAAATATATTCTTAATCATAGATTATTTATAAATAATTTTATTAGATTAAAATTATGGTAAAGCTCATAGATAAAGATTATACAATGAATAATAAAGAAATGCAGTCTATTTTAAAAGGTTCAATTATAAAATATATTTCTTTAATAGGATGAGTTTATTCTGTTACTAAAGATATTAATTTATTAATGATTATTGCTGCTGGAGCAGGTTATCTTCTTGGAGATATTATGCAAAAGGCTCATAAAGATTCTTTAGAAGAAAGAAGATTTAAAGTTTTAGAAGAAAGATTAAAATAAGATTAATTTTTATTTTATAATTTTGCAAATAATTTATAAATATCCTTAAATTAATAAAAAAATGACAAAAGAAAATTATCAACCTTCTCAAGAAATTCTTGATAAATATGCAGAGGTTTTAGTTAATTTTGCTTTAAATTCTGGTGAAGGTATTAAGAAAGGAGAAGTTGTTTTCTTGCAAGTTTCAGAGATAGCAAAACCTTTGTTAATTTCTTTAAGAAGAGCTGTTTTAAAATCTGGAGCACACCCAATTATTCATTATTTACCTGATGATATGTCTAAAGAATTTTTTGAATTAGCAGAAGATTCTCATTTAAATTTTTTTCCAGATAAATATCTTAAAGGTAAAATTGAACAGGCAGACCATTTCATAAGTATTATTTCTGAAACAAATAAACAAGAATTAAAAGATATTGATCCTAAAAAAATAATGATGCGTTCAAAAACATTTAAACCATATATGGATTGGAGAAATGAGAAAGAAAATAAAGGTAAATTTACCTGGGCTTTGGCATTGTATGGGACTGAGGCAATGGCTAAAGAAGCTAATTTGAATTTGGAAGAATATTGGAATGAAATAATTAAAGCGTGTTATCTTGATTTTGAAAATCCTGTTGAAAAGTGGAAAGAAATATCTGAAGAAATATGTAGGGTAAGAACTAAACTTAATGAATTAAAAATTGAAAAATTACATATTAAATCAGAAAATATTGATTTGATTGTTTGGCTTGGAAAAAATAGGAAGTGGGTTGGATGTCCTGGAAGAAATATCCCTAGTTTTGAGATATTTATTTCTCCAGATTGTAGATTAACTGAAGGAAAAATTAAATTTAATCAACCATTATATAGGTATGGGAATATTATAACTGGGATTAGTCTTGAATTTAAAGAAGGAAAAGTTGTTAATTTTAGTGCAGATAGAAATGAAAATGTTTTGAAAGAGATGATTTTGTCTGATGAAGGTTCAAATAAAATTGGGGAGTTTTCTCTTACTGATTCAAGACTTTCAAGGATAAGTAAATTTATGGCTGAAACTCTATTTGATGAAAATATGGGTGGAGAATATGGAAATATGCATATAGCCTTAGGTTCTGCTTATAAAGATTCTTTTCCAGGAGATTATTCTAAAATAACTGAAAAGGAATGGAAAGAAATTGGATATAATGATTCAGTTGTTCATACAGATATTGTTTCTACTGAAAATAAAGAAGTAACAGCTTATCTTGAAAATGGTGAAAAAATTATTATTTATAAAGAAGGAAAATTTACACTTTAAATATAAATTATTCTTGCATTATTTTTTCTAATTCTCCAATAAAATTAAACTTATGTTTTTCCATAAATCTTTTAACTTTTTCAGAAGTTTCAAATTCTTCATCTTTAAGATGTTTTCCATATAAAATAGAATCGCTTCCTTTAAATGAGTAAGTTTCACAAGTTTCACAATAATATATTTTTCCCATATCTATAGATGATTTATTACTTGTTTTTTTAATAACAAAAGAACTTTCAAGATATGCTTTTCCACATTCTTTATGTTTTGGAGATATCATATATATTAATACTTTTTTCATTTAAAAATAATCTTTCTTTGATTTATAAATATTTTTATAGATAATTATATTAATTTAATTTATTTTTATTTATTAATGGTAGAATTTATGAAATCTTTGAATGGTGCAGAAAAAAGAATTGAAATAGCAAGTCATATGATTTATGTGATTTTTCCATTAATTAAAGATAAAAGAATTCTTATTAAAGTTATTTTAGAATTAAATTTTTCTGTTGTTGAATGTATTAATTTGATACTTCAATATGAGTATTTGTTTAAGAGAATTTTTTTGCATAAAGATAAAAAAATTAATTTTGAAATATTTAAAGAAAAATGTGCTAAAAGATATAATATAACTGAAGATGAAATATCTAAGATAATTTTACTTTTTAAATTGGTTAAAAAACATAAAAATAATTTTTCTGAATTTATTAAGGAAGATAAATTAATTATTTTGTCTGAAAATTTTAATAAAGAGGTTTTAACAATTGAAAAAATAAAGGAATTTATTGAATTATCACGTATTATTTTGGATAAAACAAGACAGATTTTTTCTAAATATAATTATGAAAATTAGAAAAAGTATAAAAAGGCATATTTCTTGATTAATTACACTTCTAAATTTATACTGGTGAAGGAAAGTAATGGAAGATATAATTCAAGAGAAAATAAGCGCAGACCATCTTTTATATGTGAGTTTAAAATATACTAAAACTTGTGATGTTATATTTAATTTGCTTATAAGATGGAGAAAAATGATTGAGACAAGCATAAATGCAATTTTAAATCATGCTAAAAAGAAAAAGAAAATTTCATCTGTTTCTACGAGTCCTATTAAAAAAGTAGAACAAATAAAAATATTGTTTAAAAATGATAAAGATTTTCTTGAAGTTATAAAATTTTATGAGATGTTGAGAAAACTTGAAGATCTTAGAACTGAAAGAATTGGGGAATTTAGAAAGAATGTTAATTTAAAAATAATGTATCGGGGAAAAGAAATAAACATTAATTTAGAACAATTAAAAATTTATACAGATAAATTAGAAAAGTTTATAAGCACTACAAAACAATTTCTTTGGTCTTAAAAATTTTGTAATTTTGAGAAAATAGAAATTTCTTAATTTGATATATTAAAATTTTTTTAAAAGACAGATAAAATTTTGAAATTAATTCAAAAATATTTGTAAAATGAAAAAAGTTATTGTTATAACGTCTGGGAAAGGGGGTGTCGGAAAGACTACTACTGCTATAAATTTAGGTGCAGCCATAAATTATTTTGGGGAAGATGTTTTAGTCGTTGACGGAAATTTATCAACTCCTAATGTAGGTATTCATTTGGGTTCTCCTGAAGCTCCTGTAAATTTAAATGATGTTCTTTTAAAAAAATCAGATGTTTTTGAAGCAGTATATGAACATGATTCTGGAGTGAAAATAATGCCTTCTTCTTTATCAATTAAAGAATTGGAAAAAATAAAACCTAAAAAAATAAAAGATCTTAAAGGTGAATTTGAGAAAATATCTGATTATATAATTGTTGATAGTGCTGCGGGTTTAGGTGATGAGGCAAAATCAGTTATGGAAATAGCAGATGAACTTATAATTGTAACAAATCCTGAGATGCCTGCTATAACTGATGCTTTAAAAGCGATAAAATTTGCAGAGAATCTAAAAAAACCAATTATGGGAATTATTGTTACAAGAGTTAAAAAAAATAAAATTGAAATGAGTGCAGATACTGTTAAAGATATGCTTGAGTCTCCTATTTTAGGGATGGTTCCAGAGGATATGTCTGTTTCTGAATCTCTGAGCCTTAAAGATGCAGTTGTTCATACTCATCCAAAATCAAAATCTGCAAGAGCTTATAAAGAAATTGCTGCAAAAATTATTAATGTTAATTATGATTCAGATAAAGATAGAGAAAAAATTGTAAGAATTCTTCTTAAAAAATTAGGGTTAAAACACAAACCTTATTTTTAAATTTCTTTTAAAAAAATTAATCACTTATTGCATCAACTGGGCAAGATTCTATTGCTTCTTTTACACATGGAATATTTTTTTGAACTTTAACATGAGCTTTGTTATCATCTCGCATCTCAAAAACTTCCTCGCAAACTGAAGAACAAGTTCCACATCCAATACATTTCTCTTTATCCACTTTTATTACCATTGAATTCTTTATTTAGATAGGTTTATAAATTTATTTTTTTTTAAGTAATTATGATATTATTATTTTCAATAATCCTTGTTGTTTTTATAGCAATAATATTTTTCTATTATTATAATAGATTTGCTATTTTATCTAATAGAATTGATAATTCTTTGAGTCAGATTGATGTTCAATTAAAAAGACGTGCAGATTTAATTCCTAATTTAATTGAGACAGTTAAGGGTTTTGCGAAACATGAGACTGCTGCTATAAAATCAGTTACTGAAGCGAGAAAAGCTTTAGTTTCTGCTAATAATGGAAAGAGTATGGAGAAAAAAGTTAAGGCAAATAATCAGTTGGAATCTGCATTAAAAACAATTTTTGCAATTGCAGAAGGTTATCCTGATTTGAAAGCAAATACTAATTTTCTTGAATTACAGAGAGAATTAACTTCTACAGAAGATAAAGTTGCATATGCAAGACAATATTACAATGATAGTATTTTAACTTATAATAATTTATGTAAAACAATGCCTGGAGCTTTCTTTGCTAATCTTTATGGAAGAAAAGAAAAAGAATATTTGAAGATAACTGAAGTTGAGAAGAAATTAGTGAAAGTTAAATTTTAATAATTTTAAGTTAAAATTAAATTTTTTTTAAATTCATAAATTTTATCTTTTCCAACTATGAAAATATTAAATTTCTTTAATTTTTTTTTAGGAATAATTGAAAAATCTTTGTATTTATTTTTTCCATAATCTTTATCTTGTTCAATGTCTGTTCCTTCTATTAGTGAGAAAAAACTTGGTAATATTATTATTTTCTTATTTTTCCATTTTCCTATAAGAAAACATTTGTATTTTTCTTTTTTTATACATCCAATTTTATCAGTTAAATAAGTTGCAGGGTGTAGATGTCCCATAACAATTGTTTTTATTTTTTTATCAATAATTTCTGAAAAAATTTTGTTTCCATGTATAAATGCAATGTCATCTTGAATGTAATAATTTTTATATTTTCTAAAATCAAGTTCTATTTTTTCATGATTTCCTTTTAATAAAATTATATTTTTTTTATTTGTTTTTTTAAGGCAAGATTCAAGAAATTTTAAAAAATTTCTAATTTTAAATTTTTCTTCTAATTGAAAATTAAAATGATGTTTTAAATCACCAAGAATAATTATTTTTTTAATTTCTAATTTTTCTTTTTTTAATTCTTTTAATATTCTTTTAATATTTGTTTTAGATTCTTCAAGCTGACTGAATGGAAAATTTACACCCTGATTTTTTAGCATTTGTTCGTACCCCAAATGTAAATCTCCAAAAGTTAAAATACCTGAATTATAAAAATATAGAGCCTTATTTAATAATAAATAATCTTTCTTTTTCATTTTTTAGCTTTTTCCAAGAATTCTTCATATTCAGAAAAATCATCTTTCATTTTAAATTCTTTCTTTTTTATTTCATCTACATAAACTTGATGCATTCTCTTTAAGAAATCCTGCTTGTCTTCCATTCTCATTGTATCCATATGACCCTGTAAAAGAATATTTAATGCAAAAGGAGATGGGATTTTTACATAATCTACATTTATTTTTATTTCTCCTTTTTTTATTAATTCTAAAATCTTTTGAGTGTTTTTAATATCCATTAAATCTTCAAAAATTTCTCTTTTTGCTTCATTAAGTATTGGAAATTCTTCACTTATTTTTTTCACAGCATGAATTAAAAAATGACTTTTCATTTGTTGTTTTCTAACGCTTTTACTTACACCCTTATAATTTCTTAAAATCATTAGTGATCTTGTTGCGCAATGTCTAAATCTTCTCGTTAATATGTCTGTTTTTTCAATTGCTATTTTAAGTATTTCTTTTAAATCACTATTAGTTAATTCTTCAATTGCTTTTTCAATATCTGTATTTTCTGATGCTAAATAAAATCCCCTATCACTAATTCCTATTTCAACATCTCTTTTTTCAATCTTTCTTGAATTTCCAATTATATATCCTAAGGCTCGGGATAAGGCATCATTAACTCTTCGTCCATACATACTATTTACAAGTATGTATTTTTTATTATCTCTTTCATCTATATATTTTTCAATTGTTATTAAATTTGTATGTGGAATTTCTGAAAATTCATTTTGCTGATTAAAATAATTATAAATTTCAAGGGCTATTTTTTCATCAATATAAAGATATTTTTTTATAAAATTTATTATTTCTTTTTTATTTTTTTTAGATTTGAATTTTTCTTTTATTTCCTTTCTAAATTTATTTATTTCCAAAGCAGATTCAAAACTTAAAGGAAGCATTTCTGAAAACCAAGAGGGGATTGTTGGAGATTTTCTTGTTTCATTTCTTACATAAAGATTCATTCCTTTAGTATACTGAAAAGAATATTTTTTTCCCCCTAAAACAAAAACATCATATTTTTTCATTCTACTTAAAAATGATTCATCTATAACTCCAATTTTTTCACCACTAGGAGATAATTTTACTGTTATAAAAGATTCTTCAGGAATTGTTCCTACATTTGTCATATAAATAACTCTTGCAAGTTTACCTCTTTTTCCTATTTTCTTTTCTTTAGAATCATACCATATTTTTCCATAAACCCAGCTTTTTTCAAGATTATATTCTCCTGAAAGATAACTTATAACTGAAAGAAAATCTTTTTTTGTAAGATTTGAGTAACAATAACTTTTTCTTATTCTTTTTAAAATTTCATCTATTTTCCAAATTTTGTAAATTGCCATTCCGTAAATTTGTTGTGATAAAACATCCAGGCAGTTTTTTGGAAATTGTATTTTGTCTATTTTTCCCTCAATCATTTCTTTTTGAATAACTGAACATTCAACTAAATCATCTCTGTCTAAAACTATAAAACGTCCTTTTGCTGTTTCGTGAAGTTTGTGACCTGCACGACCTATTCTTTGTAAGGCTCTTGAGGATGCTTTTGGACTTCCTAATAATATGACTAAATCAATATAACCAATATCAATTCCCAGTTCGAGACTTGTAGAGCAGGCGACGACTTTTAATTTTCCATCTCTTAAATCCTCCTCTATTTTGAATCGGTGGTCTTTGCTTAAGGATGAGTGATGTGCAGCTATTTCTTCTTCAGGATATTCTGTTGGGAATTTGTCTTTAAGATAACTAACAACCCTTTCAGTGGCTGCTCTTGTATTTGTAAAAATTAAAGTTGTTTTATGTTTTTTTACAAGGTCATGAATTAAATGATATATTTCTATGTGGGGGTTTTTGCTTTCAATTAAATTGGGAACTGGGCTTAATATTTTTATATCAAGTTTTTTGTTAAAAGGAACTTTTGCTATTTCTACTTTTCTATTTTCTATTTCTTTTTCATTAGTTCCAGGAATTCCAGCTAAAAACTGTGCAACCTCTTCCAATGGTTCAACTGTTGCACTTAATCCTATTTTAACAGGCCATATTTTACTTATTTCATTTAATCTTTCGAGATTTAAACTTAAGAATACACCTCTTTTATTTCCTAAAGAATGTATTTCATCTATAATACAAAATTCAACTTCATCGAAGTATTCAATAAATTTTTTGGTTGTTAATACTATTGAGAGAGATTCAGGAGTTGTTATTAAAATATGGGGTGGGTTTTTTGCCATTTTTACTCTTTCATAAGGTGTTGTATCACCTGTTCTTAATCCAACTCTTATTTTTTGAATTTTTTTCCCGTGAGCTTCAGCAATTTTATTTATTTCTTCTAATGGTTCTATTAAATTTTTATGTATATCATTGCTCAATGCTTTAAGAGGGGAAGAATAAATAGCATAAACTTTATTTTTGAGCTGGTCTTTATCAGAAAGAATAACTAAATAATTTAATATTGCCAAGAAAGATGTAAGAGTTTTTGTGCTTCCTGTTGGTGCAGATATGAGGATATTTTTTCTTTCCCATATGCTTAAAACACCATATTTCTGGGGCAATGAGAATGCTTTAAATTTTGAGAAAAACCATTCTTTTACAAAAGGATGTAAGATTTTTTCTATGTCTGAATCTTTTCTATTTTTAGATATGGATATTTGTTTCATTTGGATAATTTTGTAAGAACTATTTTAGCCCGTAGAATAAATAATAATATTAGAAATTACTAAAACATTAAAGAATATCCATATTTAAAGTTTTGGTTGATTATTTTATTTAAAAAATAATAAAAAATTATTTAAAAAAAACTTATCCAAATAAGAGATATTGAAATTAATATAAATAATATTACTATAAAATATTCCAAGAAGGATGTTTTTAATTTGGTTGATATATAAGGGGCTATTTGGCCTCCTATGAGAACTGCAGGAACAGTTACAATTAATATATTCCAAGGAATTATTATGTTTGAATTTACTGATTGTGTAATATGTAAAATAGATGCAATAATTGCTGTTGAAGCGACTATTAAATGACTTGTGCCTATTGCAACTCTTATGGGGATATTTGTAATAGTCATAGAAAGAATACCTAACTCCCCTATTCCAAAACCCGAAGAACCTTGGAATAACCCTCCAATAGCATAACCTAACATACGTTTTTTCATTCCACAAAATCTACAATATTTGTATGTTTTTCCATTTTTATCTGTAAGACTAACATTATCTGTAAATTTATGATTATGATGTTTTCCTATAATTTTACATTTAAGACATTTTTCTTTAGATTCTTTTCTTTTTTTATTTAGCATTAAACTGATTGCAATTATTAGAGATATTGCAATTATTAAACGAAGAATTTTTTCCTGAAGGTAGAATGAAATAAATGAACCTACTATTACAAAAGGAATGGCAATTAAGATTGTTCTAAAACCCATTTTTTTATCAATAAGTCCAAACCATAGAAATGCAAGAGCTGAACTAGATAAACCAAATGCTTCAGTAATTAAACTTAAAGTAATACTTTGTCCAGCAGTTAATGGAACAGCAATTAAAGGAAATATTAAAATAAAAAAAGGAACAAATAATGCAGAACCACTTATTCCTAGAGTATTGACTGTTAGTGCAATTGTTAAGGCTATTGGAAACATCCACCAAAAAGAAGTCCAATAAGAAGAATTATGCGGAAAGAAAAAGATTAAGAATATTATCCAAATAGGTATTATACTTAATATTAAAATTTTTTTAGTATCTAAATTCATTATTTTATTAATATTTATTTCTTTATAATATTTATTATTCTCAATTAAATTATCTAAAAATTTGATAGGAAACTCTTAAAAACTTTCTAAACATATTTTTTTTATGACTGACAAATATCAGAGAGTGGATTTTAGGGATCAGATTTCAAAAAATAATTGGAAAACTTTTTTATTGATAAGTTTTATTTTTATAATTCTTATTATTTTTGGGTATGCAATATCTTTTGCATTTAGTCCAGGATATTTTTTCTTAATTATGATTTTGGCTATTGTTTTTTCTATTAGTTATATTATTTTTAGTTATTATAATTCAGATAAAATTGCTCTTGCAAGTGTCAAGGCAAAAAAAGCTTCGCGAACTGAATACAAGGAATATTATAGTTTGGTGGAAGGTCTAACTATTGCTTCTGGACTTCCCATGCCTAGACTTTATGTTATGAATTCTGAACAAATAAATGCTTTTGCTTCAGGGAGAAATCCTGAAAAGGCAGTTATTTGTGTTACAACTGGGACTTTAAAGAAACTCGAGAAAAGAGAATTAGAAGGAGTTTTGGCACATGAGTTAAGTCATATAGCAAATTATGATATTAAATATATGACTTTAATTGCAGTGATGGTTGGGATGATTGCAATTATTTCAGAGATTTTTTTAAGAAGTTTGTTTTTTGGGAGGGGAGAAGGTAATGGAAAAAGTAATTGGATTTTTATTGTTATAGCAATTGCATTGGCTATTCTTGCACCTCTTGTTGTTTGGATTATTCAAATGTCAATTTCTAGAAAAAGAGAATTTAATGCTGATGCTTCTGCAGTTAAATTTACTCGTTATCCTCAAGGACTTATTAAAGCACTTAAAAAAATAAAATATGATACCCCTCTTTCTGCAACAGAAGAGAAAAAACAAAAAATTAGCAAAGCGATTGCTCCCTTATTTTTTTCTAGTCCTTTTAAAAAATCTAAGTTTAAAGAAATTGGTTCAACTCATCCTTCTTTGGAAAAAAGAATTAATGTTTTAGAAAGAATGTGATTTCTTAATTAAATTTCATTATGTTTATAAATAAACATTCTTTAATCATTTTATGGGGTTAATTAGAAGTGGTTTATTAGTTATTGTAAGTGTTTTACTTTTTATTTCTCTTTTATTAGGGGGGATTTTTTTGACTTTGAATATGTCTTTGGAATATCAAAATGTAAATCCTCAAATTGTACCTATTGTAAATAATTTTATTAATGATTCAAATTTTTCACAATTTATTATTGAATTATATCCTATGATGAATTCTTCTTGCGAGAATAATTCTGAATTTATTTTTAATTCTTCTGAGTTGGGACAAGTTCTTATAATTCCTTGTGAAACTGTTTTAAAAGGTCCTGAAAATATTGTAAATTATACTACTAATTTTTTTATTGAAGATTCTTATTATAAAAATTATGATTGTAGTTTTATAGATTGTTTTCAAAAATATCAACCACCTTTATTTTTAATTTCTGAAAAATTAAAAGATTATTGGAAAAGTAAATTTAATTTTACTTTAATAATTTCTTTAATTTTAATAGCTTTAGTATTTTTCTTGACTGAAAAAAGAGTTAATTTATTTTTTATTTTAGGAACTCTTTTAATAATTTCTTCTTTTTTTCTTTTAGCTTTAAATAGAATTTTACCTTTTTTTTCAAATAATATTTTATTAAATTTTATTCCAATATTTTTTAGTAAATCTTATACTGTATTTTTATCTAGTCTTATTATGGGAATTGTTATATTTTTAATAGGTATTTTATTAACTCTTTTTTTAATTGGATTTAAGATATCAAGTTTTTTTAATAGAAAAAAAGAAGGAGTGTCAAAAATAGATGTAAAAGATATAGTTAAAGAAGAATTAAATAAAAATATAGGAGAAAGAAATATTAAAAATAAAAAAATTAATTTAGTAAAAAAAGAGGAAAAGAAATTGAATTCTAATAAAAAAGAAATTAAAAAGGAATAGTTTTTATAGAGATATTTTATTTATTCATTATGGTTCAAATTAAAAGTTATAAAAATGAAAAAAAGTGCATTGTAATGTTATCTGGAGGATTAGATAGTAGATTAGCTTTGAAAATAATGCAAGAGAATAAATTTGAAGTTTTAGCTTTATTTTTTAAATTACCCTTTGGAACAGGATGTTGTAATGAAAGTTGTTCTTTTAATTTTTCACAATTACAAAATGTGAAGTTAAAGATGATTGATTGTACTAAAGGAAAACTTTTAAGGGATTATCTTGATGTTTTAAAGAAACCAAAATATGGGCGAGGAGCAGGAGTAAATCCTTGTGTTGATTGTAGAATTTTCATGTTTAAACTTGCTAGAGAATTTGCAGATAAAAATAATATAGATTTAATAGTTACTGGAGAAGTTATCGGAGAAAGGCCTATGTCTCAAAAAAAGAGAGCAATGGATATTATTGAGGAAACTTCAGGATTAAAAGGTCGTTTGTTAAGACCTCTTTCAGCAAAATTACTTTTAGAAACAGAAGCAGAAAAGAAAAATATTGTGAATCGTGAAAATCTTTATAATATTCAGGGGAGATGTAGAAAAAAACAAATTGAATTAGCAAATAAATTTAAAATATCTTATCCAACTCCTGCTGGAGGTTGTATGCTTTGTGAAAAAAATTTAGTGAAAAGATTAACAACTCTTTTAAAAAGAGATTTGAAAGAAGAAGAAGTTAAATTAATTGAAGTTGGGAGGCATTTTATAATAGATAATGTTTGGATTGTTTTAGGGAGGAATGAAAAAGAAAATAAAATTATTGAATTTTTAGGAAAAAAATATAAATTAATAATTCCTTCTTTTTCTGGACCAACTGCAGTAATAATTGATGAATCAAATAAAAATATAATTAAAAAAATTAATGAAATGATGGAGGCATATTCTAAAAAAGGTAGTTTAGATAAAAGAAAAAAATTTCATAAATATAAATTATAAGATGATTAATAAGAATTATATAATATTTTTAATGTTTGTTTTAATTTTTACTTCATTAGTATTTGCTAAGTCTAATATTAATTCAGAGTATTTTATTTCTGAAAAAGGTGTAAATGTTAATATTGTATTTGGTAAAGTTTCAAATTTTGAGTTAGAAATACCTTCTGATGCTAAAAATATTGAAGTTGATGCAGAAAGTTATGAATTGAATGATTATAAAAATTCACAAATAATAAAAATTAATTTTGCAAAAAATTTGTTGATAAGATATAGTACCAAATCTTTTATTGATAAATCTGGAAATAAATTATTTTTTACTATGAGAAATAATTTTAATGAATCTTCTAATGTTAAAATATATTTCTCAGAAGGTGCTGTTTTATCAGAAAAGGGAATTCTCTTTCCGACAAGATTTAAAAAAATAACTGATGGGAGAAGAATTATTTTAGAATTAAATGATTTTAATGAAGAACAGATTGTTGTAACTTATGAATTTGTGAAAAAAAATAATTTTTTATTTTATTTAATTGTTATTTTTATTTTTTCTTTAATGATTTTTATTTATTTTCTTGAGAAAAATAAGATAAAAAAAGAAATAAAAAATTTTAGAAAAGAGAATAAAAAGTTAAAGAAAGAAAAATACAATTTAATTAAAGATGAAACAAAAGAGGAGATTGAAGAAAGACTTATAAGAAATTTGTTTGAAGATGAAAAAATTATTGTTAAATATCTTTTATATAAAAAAAATAATGAATGTTGGACAAAAGAAATTGTTAAGGATTTAGATATTAGTAAAGTAAAATTAAGTAGAAAATTAAGAAGTTTAGAGCAAAAAGGAATTGTGAAAAAGATTCCTTATGGAAATGAAAATAGAATTAAACTTCTTAAATAGCTTTTGTTTCAAATTGTTAACAGGCTGTTTCACATATTAATTATAAAGAATTTATATCTTAAAAATGTATGAAACTAAATAAATTATATTTAATAGAGTTGAAAGGAGGTTTTTTTAAATGAATATATTAAAATTAATGGTAGTTGGAGTAATGGCAATTTCAGTATTATTTTTTATGAGTTCTTTTACTTTGGCTCAAACAGATTTGAATGTTTCAGATAATGTTAGTAGTCTTAATTTAGGAGATGCAGGAATAACTCCTGATTCTGTTTTTTATGGTATTGATAGAGCTATAGAGAATTTAAGATTAGCTTTAACTTTTGGAGATATTGAAAAGGCAAAAAAATCATTGGAGATTGCTGATGAAAGACTTGCAGAAGTAAAGGAAATGATTGAACAAAATAAACTTGATAAAGCAGAAATTGCACAGAAGAATCATGATGAACTTCTTAAGAAAGTATCAGATTTAATTAATAAAGTTGAAAGTAATGGAAATTCGAATCAAACAGAGAAAGTTCTTGAAGATATTATCTCTCTTGAAATAAAATCTATGTCTCATTCTGAGAAGATTTATTTTCTTAAAAAGAGAATTTTACAAAAAAATTATTTAAACGTAACTGATGAGCAATTTTCTAACTTTGAAAAAATATTCAGTAATCTTGAATTGAATTCATTAAATACAGAAGATAATGCTTTTAATAAAAAAGAAAAAGTTAAATTAAGATATAAAGTTTTATCTAATAAATCTGATGAAGAAATTAATGATTTTGAGTTAGAAGTTGAAGATAATGAAAGAGAACATATTGAATATGAAGATAAATATAAATTTGAAAGTCGTGAAGGTAAAACAAAAGTAGAAGTTAAAGGCGATGTTGAAATTTCTTCAGAAACAAAAGATATTCTTAATTCTCTTGTTGAAAGTTTAAAAGGAAATAAAAAAGAACTTAAACTTGAATTGAAGATAGTAAGAAGATTTAAACAAAATAATAGTTTAGATAATTCTCAAATAAATATTTCTGATAATTTTTCAAATTTAGGAAATTTAACAGATAATAATTATTCTAATTCTACAGATAATTCGAATAATACTTCTTTAGGAGATTATAGTGAAATCTTTGTTGATGAGAATTTAAAAGGAAATTTTACTGATGAACAATTAAGTCTTTGGGAACAATTGAAGAATCAATCTATTGAAGATATTAAATTTGCAGATTTCAGTTTAAGAAGTATTCTTAAGATTGAAATAGAAATTAATCACAAATTTAATAACAATAATTCTTTTGAAAATGAAGATGAGAAAGAAAATGAATTTGAAAATGAAAATCATAGGAATAATAGTTTAGATATTGAACATAATGAAAATAAGGAAGATAATGAAAATGAGAATTCTAAAGATTCTAAAAATAAAGAAAGTTTTTCAGGAAATTCTGAAAACTCATCTAAAGATTCAAAAGAAGATAAAGACTCTAAGAAACCAGAAAAAGAATCTTCAAAAAATTTAGATTCAGGAATAACTGGAAATGTTGTTAATAGTCAAGATTCTGGAGAAAGCGATTCTGAAGATTCAGATTAGAAGTTAAAATCAGAAGAAAATTAATTTATTTTTTATTTTATTTTTTTAGTAAGCTTTTTATAATAATTATATTAAGTAAAGTTATGTGTAATCAGTGTGAAATTAAACCAGTTTATGAATTTACAAATAAAAGAAAACTTTGTAAGAGATGTTTTATTAATTATTTTAATAAGAAATTTCTTTATATAATAAGAAAGTTTAAGATGATAAAAACTGATGATATTATTGGTTATGAAAATAAAGGAAATTTTAGGGGGGTTGTTTTAGAAGAAGTTTTAAATATTTTTTCAGAAAAATCTATGATAAATATTATAAAATTACCTTCAAAAAAGAAAATAACAAGGAAGGCAATTTCTGTTACTTTAGATATTGATTCAGATAAATTTATTCATATTTTATTTAAGGAAAGTGAAAAAAAAATAAAAAAAGATATTTCTCCTGTTGATAAAATAAATAATGTAATTATAATTAAACCCCTTTATTTATTTCTTGATAAAGAAGTTTTACTTTATGCTAAGCTTAAGAATTTAAAATTTAAAGTTTTAAAAGAGAAACAAAAAGATAAAATTTCAATATTTATTGATGAACTTGAAGAAAAACATCCTGAATTAAAAAGAGCAATTATTAATACTTATTTAGAACTTTATTAGTATTTTCTAAATCTTATTAATTTCAATTAACATCACACCATAATTTGGAAGATTTAATTGTTTTTGAAAATCTCCAGATAAATTTTGACCTTGATCTATAATTTCCAGTTCAGGATTTCCACTTGTAGAAAGATAATTTGAATGCTCTCTATCAATTAAATAAATTTTGTATTTATATTCTGAAAAAGGAATTTCTTTTATAATTATTTCAATTTCTTTTGAAGGAGCATAATCTGGTAGGTCAGTTTTATCTATTGGAATATAATTTGTAATTATTATTGAAATATTATTTTTAGTTTTAGTTCCTAAGACTTGAATATCTTTTTGATTAAGAGTAATTCCTTTTATTGTTAAATTATAAGAATTTTCATTAGTTGTAGTTTCTATTTTATCTCCTTTAAGCATAGAGAAAAGTTTAAAGGCATTAAAAGAAGATTTAACAATGCAATTATTAGGGCAGTTACCTATGAGTCCAAAATTTCCTTTGGTCGTATCTCCCCTATTTATATTGCTATTATCAGTTAGTTTGTAGAAATTTTGTTTATCATCTTTTCCTTGAGATATTTTAATTAGAGAAGATGTAACAAAAGAAGCTCCTAAAAGAGTAGCTGCTTTTACATCTAAATTTTTCCCACCATCAATTCCCCATTCAGTTAAAAATATTGGAATATTAGTAAATCCTCTTTGATTAAGATAACCTCTAATAAGATTAGAATTTATTCCAAATATATCTGTTCTTGTTCCATAATAATGCCATGAGAAAAAATCCATATCTATTTTATTTTGTTTGATATAATCTAAGAATTGATTAATCCATTCATAACCTTTCGTATAATCTGTTCCTTTAGATTGCCCAAAAGGAAGACTTGTTCCTCCAAAAGCAGCACCTCCAACTTTTGCGTTTGGATTAATATTATGAATTGAATTAATTGTTTCATTATAGTGTTTATTAAAGGAAAGGATTCCATTTGTTATACTTGTATCCCACCACGTTGAACCAAAATTTGGTTCACCATATATTTCAAAATAATCAATATTAATATTTAATTCATTTAATTTTGTAATTAATCCTGATACTAAATTATTCCAATCTGCATAGTTTGTCGGAGGGTATTTTCCATAATTTGGAACATTATTTGATTCAGTATTATCACAATATGCTTTACTTTTTTGATTGTAACAATCAGATGACCAGTTAGGCATACCATAAAATTGAAATATTACTTCTCCATTATTTTGATGAACTAAGTCTACATATTCTTTTGTCTGGGTAGTATAATCAATTCCTTGAAAAACAAGATAATTATTTAGTGCCTGATTCATTTGCCATGTTGGAAATTTAATTCTATAAAAATCTGAACCAATTTCAGTTACAAATTTATTGAGATATGTTTTATTAATTGTCTGTCCGCCAATATTTGCTCCTCCAACTATTTTATTATTAAAACCAGTTAAAGTTTTAGAGGTATTAACATCAATTAAAATTCCTTCAATACAATTTCCACCTACATAAATTTGGTTATTCCCACAAATATCTTTTGAACAATCTCTTTTTCCATTATAAATATTATTACAATTATCAAGACAAGTTTCCCCAAAACATGTATTTAATTGACAAGAATAATCTGGAATACAAGTTACATTTCCACAATCTCCATCTGTTTTTGTTCCATTGACAATTCCATTACATTCGTCAGAACAAGTTTCATTAGAGCAGATATTTAATTGACAAGAATAATCTGGAATACAAGTTACATTTCCACAATCTCCATC
>CAYPDP010000001.1:71841-78420 GCA_964409555.1 Candidatus Woesearchaeota archaeon
TGTTTTTATTCCATCATAAATATTATTACAATCATCTTGACAAGTCTCTCTTAAACAAGTATCTAATTGACAAGAATTATTCGAGATACAGTCAATATTTTTTCCACAATCTCCATCTATTTTTTTCCCTTCAACAATTTCACCACAATCATTAATGCATGTTTCATTAGAACAAATATCATAAGCACATAAATTATTAGAAATACATTCTTCAATAATGGGCTCATCTCCTTTTATAAAATATTTATTCATTATAGGAGTTATTGCTTCTTTTTTATTTTCTTCTTTTATAATTGCCTGTATAGAAATAGAAATTGCTTTAGAAGTTATTTTTCTTTTTACACTAAAAGTTTTAGTTTCAAATTCTTTTAAATCAAAAGCAGGTAATTTAATAGAAATAGATTTTCCTTTTTCATCTAAGAGTGTGAATTTTATTTTGGTTAATTTTCCATTTCCAGCACTCCTATGAACCTTCAAAGATATTCCATTATCAGTTATTAAAACTGAACCATTTACAATTTCTAAATCAACTTTTGATTGTTCAATAGTTATTTGTTTTTCTTTTTGAGATTTAGTTTTAAATAGTATTATCAAAATTAAAGATGATACTATTATTATTAAAATAATTAGAACTATTATTAACTTTGATAACCCTTTTTTATTCATTTAAAAAACAATGAAAATTTACTTATAAATTTAACTAAAAAATAATTTAAAAAATTAATAAAAATAAAAAATAAAGAATAAAAGAGATTATCTTTTCTTTTTCTTTACAGCTTTCTTCTTAACCGGTTTTTTCTTAACGACTTTTTTCTTTACAGCTTTCTTCTTAGATTTCTTTTTTCCTCCTCTAGCCATTTTTGCTTCACAAACATTTCCTTTACCATCAACATAGTAAAGAAATCCTGGTTTTCTATCAACCACACCTTTAGCAATAACTTTTCCCATTTTATACCTCCTTTAATTATTTAATTAATTAAATGATTAAGACTAATTTTCTTTTTAAATCTTTCTTTTCTCGACGAAGAAATTAATAATATTTTTATTTTTTTTACATAAAGGAATTTCAACAAGTTTTGAAAACTTATTTTTTGGTTTTATAATTAAATTAAAAGGTTTTACAATTTTACATTCTAAAACATTATTATTTTCATCAGTCCATACAGCTAAAAAATTAAAAAAAACAAAATAAGAATGTATTATTCTCATTAAGGGTTTATTAAATGCAAAAAGTAAATTATCTGTTTTTTCAGGATTAAATTTAAACATTAATCCAATACCCTTTTGAAAAATAGAAAGTTTTTTTACTTTAATTTCTAATTTTTTGTTTAAATATTTGAATGTTAAATTAATATTTTTCATCTTAATTATTAAAAGATTTTTTTAGATTTACGAATTTCTGATACATAATATTTACATTTTCTTCTGTTACATAATTATGATGTTTAAATCCTCCACCAAAACTTTTAGGAATATGCATTAGTTCATGTATTATTACTTTCAATTGTTCTTTTTCATTTAGTTTTTCAAATCTTTCTGTTAAAAATTCTAAAGAGTAAATTGCCCTTATTCCAATTGCTTTTTGCATTAATTTTCCAAGAGCATGACATCTTGCAATTGTTCCTCTGCTTGAAGTTCCATAACTTCTAAAACATTTTATTCTCTCTATTAAAATATGTGGAAATAACATTTTGGAAATTTCTTCTGCTTTAATTTGTAAATCTGGAGCAAATTCATATCTCATTAATTAAATGAATTGTTAATATTTATATAGTTTCTCTTATCAATATTTTTATAATGATAGAAAAGATGAAAAATAATATATGGAAGATTTCTTTTGAAAATTTGGAATCTTGTGTTTATTTTATTAAAATTAATAATAAAAATATTCTTATAGATACTAGTGCAGAAGAGAATGAATTGGAATTAATAAAAAGTTTGAAGAGTATTAAAATAAATCCTGAAGAGGTTGATGTTGTTTTGTTGACTCATAATCATTATGATCATGTGGGAAATATAATTCTTTTTAAAAATGCAAAAATATATGGTAGTAAGGAAGATTTTGGAAATCAGTTAGTATTGAAGAATTCTCTTTTATCTAAAATTTCGATTAATTTTAAATTTTGTAAGGAACATGGAATAAATATTTTAGATTTGAATGATTTAAAAATGAAAGAAATAGAAATAATAAAAACTCCAGGTCATACTAATGGTGGTGTTTGTTTTTTTCTATCTAAGGAAAAAATTCTTTTTAGTGGGGATACTTTGTTTAATCACGGATTTATTGGTAGAACAGATTTTCCGAACAGTTCTTCAAAAGAAATGGAAATTTCTTTAAAAAAATTAAGAGAAATAGATTATAAAATACTTTGTCCAGGACATGATTATTGATTATTTTTTAATTTTTTAGATATAATTTTTTCAATTTTTTGGAGGTAAGCTTTTTAGAGGTAAGTTCTTTAGAACTAATTCTTCAAATTCTTTAGGGTCAAGTTTTTCATATATAATTTCTTCAATTTTATTTCTTTTTCTCTCTTCAGATTTCATTCTTTGTATATTATAAAATTCTTTAACATCTTTTTCAATTTTTTCCATTATTTCAGTTCCTTTTTGATAATCCTTACAAGAATATTTTATATTTCCTTCAATACCTTGTTTATGATGAATTGAACCTCCAATCAACCCCTCAGGATTATAACTTGAATGAATATTAGTAAGAGTTAGTTCTAATTTTGATTTTTTATCTTTTAAATTAATTTCATTTATGTTTCCTTCATTCATTGAATCATATAAGGGAAGAGTAATCACATAATCTTTTTTTGAAGATAATTTCTTAGTTGAATTTGATTCAGAAATAGAAATTCCATTAGTTTTTAAATATTTAACAAGTTTAATAATATCTGTGTTTTCTAATGAAGGGCATTCAGGAGTTGGAGAATTTATTGCACAACAAGATGTAGTATATGTTTCTAATATTTCAAAAGTACTTTCTATTGTTAACATAATTAAAATATTGGTTTTTTATTTATAAGAATATGTATCTTGAATAAGATATAAAATAGTTTATATTAATTTATAATTTCTATAAATTTATTTCTCGAATTAAAACCAGAAATTATATTTATATTTTTTGATTTAAAATATTTTTTAAGAATTTTAATTAAATGAATATTTGCTTTTCCTTCAATTGGTTTTTCTTTTATCCAAATTTCATATTCATTATTATTTTTTTTAATAATTTTCTCTTGAGAAGAATTTGCATGGGTTTTAATTTTAATTTTCATTTTATAAAAAATATTTATTTTTCTTCAGGAATTATATGAAGTCCCTTTTCAAATATTTCTTTAATATATTTATCAATATCCTCAATTTTTTTAAAAGTGTATTTCTCTTCATATTTATTATGGAAAGTGCATTCGTCATGTTCATATTTTTTGCATATTTCTGGTCTTTTTTCATAAATAGTACATTTCCAGTTAGAATCTAAATGTTCACAAGGAGTTTGAAATTCTATATTCCATGTTCCATCTTTTTCTACATAAACAATTATATTTTTGTGAGAAACATACCATCTTATATTTTCAAAATCACTTTTTTCTTCAGGAGTATCTATTTCCATTGCTACATATTTACAGCATTTTGCAGGACATCCTTCACAAGTTTTACAATTATCTAATTTCATAAGTAAAAAGGAAATAATTTATTTTTAAATTGTTTTATCATAATTTATTATTTATCTTGTTATAATTTCTAAAGCATCTCTATTTTTTAATTCATATTCTTTTCCTCTAGCAATTTTTGTTTTTGCATCAATTGCTTTAATGAAATTTTTTCCAAAATCAGTATGTAGGAAATATGCAAAATCTTGGGCTGTTGAGCCTTTTTTTAAGAGAAAACAATCTGGGAGAATATTACCTTTACTGTCTCCTAATTTATTTGCACTTGCAGGAAAAATTGCAAGGTATTTTAATAAATCAAAAACAGCCATATTCAATACCTCCTGCACACCAGTTCCATATTGAAATTTATCTAAGATATTTGTTTTTATTTTATCTAATGCTTTTTTTTGTTTTTCATTTATTTTATTTTCATCAATAATTGTAAAATCTTTTTCCCCTGGAATATAATTTATTAATTTTGCTTTTGTTGCTTCTCTTAAAGCTAATTCAGAATCAGCAGAGCAAGGAATGAAAATTAATTCAGGAAATTCTTTTTTAAGTAAAAGATAATTTTTCTCTCCATTTAATGTATCAATTTTATTTGCAGCAATAATCATTGGTTTGCTTTTATGTCTTAATCCAGAAGCAAATTTCATTATTTGTTCTTCATTCCATTCAGAAGGTTTTTCTTTGAAATTTATTTTTAAAAGAACTGATTTAATTTGTTCTTCTGAAACTTTAAGTCCTGAGAACTGTTTTGCAACAGCTTTTGAGAATTTTATATTTTCAATTTCTGATTTTCTAGCAAAACTTTTCCAAACTTTAATCAAAATATTATAATACCATTTATTTAATTCTTCTTCTAGAAATTTTATATCTTCTATTGGACTATAATTTTTTTTTGAATTTGAATCTAATAATTTTCCTTCTGCATCAGTTGTTCCTGAAAGGTCTACTATATGTATGAATAAATCTGCCTGTCTTAAATCATCGAGAAATTGATTTCCTAAACCTTTTCCCTCGCTTGCTCCAGGAACTAATCCTGCGACATCCATTAATTCAATGGGAACAAATCTTGTGTGATTAATACAAAATCCGTGATTTGGATTGCATTGTGTATTAAATTCTTTGTCAATACATTCTACTTTTACATATCCTATTCCGCGATTTGCCTTTATTGTTGTGAAAGGGTATGAAGCTATTTCAACTTCTGCTAAAGTAGCTGCTTTAAAAAAAGTACTCTTTCCTACGCTGGGTTTTCCAACAAGTCCTAATAACATACAAAATAACAATAAAATCAATATAAAAGGTTATCCCTTAATTCTTTAAATCTTATCAATCTTAATCAAAACAACACCATAATTTGGAAGATTTAATTGTTTTTGAAAATCTCCAGATAAATTTTGACCTTGATCTATAATTTCCAGTTCAGGATTTCCACTTGTAGAAAGATAATTTGAATGCTCTCTATCAATTAAATAAATTTTGTATTTATATTCTGAAAAAGGAATTTCTTTTATGATTATTTCAATTTCTTTTGAAGGAGCATAATTTGGAAAGTCAGTTTTATCTATTGGAATATAATTTGTAAATATTAAAGAGATATTATTTTTATTTTTAGTTCCTAAAACTTGTATATCTTTTTGATTGAGTGTAATTGATTTTATTGTTAAGTTATAATAATTTTCATTAGTTGTTGTTTCTATTTTATCTCCTTTAAGCATAGAAAATAGTTTAAATGCATTATATGCTGATTTAATTGTACAATTATTTGGACAATTACCTATAAGTCCAAAATCTCCTTCATTAACATCATTTCTTGTGATATTGCTATTATCTTTAAGATAATAAAATGATTGTCCTTTATCTTTTGTTTGAGACATTTTTATTAATGAAGAAACAGCAAAAGAAGCTCCTAAAAGACTTGCTGCTTTTACTCCTAAATTTTTTCCTCCATCAATTCCCCATTCTGTAATAAAAATAGGAGTATTAGTAAAACTTTTACTATCCAAGTATTCCCTAATAGAGTTTGAATTTATTTCATATATTTCAGTTCTTGTACCATAATAATGCCAAGATAAAAAATCTAAAGGAATATTGTTTTGCAGAACATAATCTAAAAACTGATTAATCCAATCATATCCTTTAGTATAATCTGTTAGAGGATTATTTCCAAAAGGAATACTAGTCCCTCCAAAAGCAATTCCTCCAACTAATGCATTTGGATTAATACTATGAATTGCATAAACTGTTTCATTATACATTTTATTAAAAGAATCAATTCCATTCAAAGAAGGATTCCACCATGTTGATCCAAAATTAGGTTCAGTATATATTTCAAAATAATCAATACTTATATTTAATTCATTTAATTTATTAATCATTCCTTTCACTAAATTATTCCAATCTATATAATTTGAAGGAGGGTATTTCCCATAATTTGGAACATTATTTGATTCTACTGTATTACAATATTTATTACTTTTTTGATTATAACAATCAGATAACCAATTAGGAACGCCATAGAAATTAAATATTACTTTTCCATTATTTTGATGAACTAAATCTACAAGTGTTTTTAAATTAACACTATTATCTACTCCTCTGTAAATAAAATAATTAGTTAATGACTGATTCATTTGCCAAGTTGGAAATTTAATTCCGAAATAATTTGAACCAATTTCCCTCATAAATATATTGACACTTTCATAAGATATTAATTGTCCCCCAATATTCACTCCTCCAACTATTTTATCATTAAAACCTGTCAATGATTTAGAAGCATTAACATAGATTGTTATTATTTTTGATTTTAAACCACAAGTCCCATCAACATCTTTATCAAAACAGTTAGTGGCTTTGTATAGGCCTTCCACTATTGGTGTTGAGACAGCCGCCTCTGGCTTAAAATATAAAAAAC
>CAYPDP010000002.1:0-73737 GCA_964409555.1 Candidatus Woesearchaeota archaeon
TTAAGAAGAAGTAATAATAATTAAAAATTAAGGTTTATAAAGTTTACTCTGAAAAAATTTAAGCTTATTTAATAACTCAATCCCTTTTTTTGTTATTCTAATTTTCTTATCTTCTGATAAAATAATACAATCAAATAATTCTAAGTCTTCGCAATGATCTCTAATTGTTTTCCAATTAATATTTACTTTTCGTTCCAAATATCCTAAAGAATAAAATTTATTGTCTTTTAAAACATTTAACACTGCTTTTCGCACTTCCTTGCGATTTCTTTTCATACAACAATATTGTCGAAAGATTTTTATATGACTATTCCACAATATTGTTGTATTTTCTAAAATAAAGGAATATAAAATGCTAAAAATTACTAACTTAAGAAAAGATTGAGGACAATTTATTCTTCCAATAAAAACCCTTCAAAATATGTCTTCTAATAAAAAATATAAACTTTTAGATATAGGTGCAGGAGAACATTTAATAAAAAAATTCTTACCTAAAAACATAAAATATATTAGTATTGATTCTATTGGAAAACAAAATTATAATATTAATTTGAATTCTAATAAATTACCTTTCAAAGATAAAAGTTTTGATATTATTTTATGTCTTGAAACTTTAGAACATATTTTATCACCTCATAACTTAATGAATGAAATTCTAAGAATATCTAAAAATAATTCTCTTTTTTTATTATCGATGCCTAATGAATATAATTTTTATTGTAGAATTAATTTCCTATTTGGAAGAAAAACAGAAGTTCAAAAACCTTTTAAAATTGTCGATGATTCTCAACATATACATCTTCCAAGAGTTAAAGATATTTTAAATTTTTTTAAAGAATATATTCATATAAATAAAATAGACTATAGAGGGTATTCTAGAAGTTCAGAACATAAAAAAGATATAATATTTTTAAAAATAATTGATAAAATATTAGATTATCTTTCAAGAATTTATCCTTCTTTATTTGCAAGAACAGTAATTATAAAAGGATTTAAAAAATAAATTCCTAAATCTTAAAAATCTATTTAATAATTGTCTTCATTATTATAGATATAAGAAATCCTAAAAATCCTAAAATAGCTATTCCTATTGCAGAAACTTTTGTTATTTGCTCAAATTCTTTTCTTGATGGCTTTTTTAAAGAAAACCAAACTCTTTTACATTTCAGTGCAAATGACTTTCCCTGAATTAATAATTTTTTAGGCATCGAAAACAACCTGACGGTTTTTTTCGATTTTCCCTCTAAGCACTGAAAAGCAATTTTTTAAATTGCCTCTACTGAAAATCGCATAATTTAATTCAAACATGAATTAAATATGGAAAAAGGGTTTTTAAAAGTTATGAGAAATATTTTATTCGAAAAATTCAATTCCTAATTCTTCTTCAATTTCTTTATGTTTTATTTTGTCTAAAGGTTCTCCGTGACCTAAAATTTGAGAACTTTTAACTCCAGTTACAATTAAAAGAACTCTTATTGATTTGTCCATGTCTGGAGAAATTTGAGCTCCCCAAATCATTTTTGCATCAGAACTTAATTTTTCCCCAATTGTTCCAATGACTGTTTTACATTCATCTAAACTCATATCAGGACCTCCAACAATATTAACTAAAGCCCCACTAGCATTGGAAATATCAACATCTAAAAGAGGGTTTTCTATTGCTTTTCCTACTGCATCTAATGCTCTGTCTTCTACGTCAGATTCACCCATTCCAATTAAAGAAACTCCTCCATTAACCATTACTGTTTTTATATCTGCAAAATCCAAATTAACCAAACCAGAAGATGTAACTAGTTCAGTAACTCCTTTAACAGCATTTGTTAAAATCTCGTCAGAAATTTTAAAAGCAGTATGAAGTGGAAGTTCTGGAGCTAATTCAAGAAGTTTATCGTTTGGAATAACAATTAAAGTATCAACAACTGCCTCCATTCTTTCTAGACCATCCATTGCATTTTCAATTCTTTTTCTTCCTTCAATTGTGAAAGGTAAAGTTACAATTCCAATAGTTAATGCCCCTTGTTTTTTAGCTAAAGATGCTATAACTGGGGCAGCACCAGTTCCTGTTCCCCCTCCTAAACCACAAGTAATAAAAATTAAATCACTTCCTGCAATTCTTTTTTTAATATCTGATTCAGATTCTTTTGCAGACTCTTCTCCAATTCTAGGGTTGCTTCCTGCCCCTAATCCTTGAGTTAATTCCTTACCAATAAGAATTTTATGATCTGCATTAGTATACAAAAGGTCTTGAGCATCAGTATTTACAGCGATTAATTCTCCTCCTTTAATTCCTATTTCCCTCATTCTGCTTAAAGAATTTCCACCTCCACCTCCGACACCAATTACCTTAATTTTTGCCGATTGTTTCTTAATAAGTTCTTCCAGCTCTTTATCAATCTCTCTTAACTCAGGAGATAAATTAGAAATATGTCCAATACCTTTATTATCATGAATTCCTCTGCCGTCATCAAAAACATTATCCATAAATTATAAATAAAATCAAGATTTATAAGGATTGTTGTTATTTCCTATTAGAATAAATAATTTATTTTTTTTCTTCACTAACTTTTTCTTTAGAATCATTTGCTTTCATCAATTCTTTAACTTCCAAATTAAATCCAAGAATATCTTTAAATTTATCCTTAAATAATTCAATAAATTGTTTCATTTCTTTTGGAGAATCAATAATAATTTTTTTATCTTTTTCATTTACTTCAAATTTTAATTCTTTTCTAAATAAAAATTCAATAATTGCTTTTGTTTTTTCATTTATATCTTCAACTTTTCTTAATACATTTATTTTATACTGAACAATTTTTCCTGCCAAAGGATTGTTAAAATCAACTATTACTCTTCCTCCAGAAACTGTTAAAATTTTAGCAATTCTTCCGTCAAAATTAAACATCAATCCTTGAACAGGATTTAAATTCTGCTCTCTAAAAACTTTCATAGGCATTATTTGAATAAGTTTAGAATCTCTCAACCCAAAAGCTTTCTCAGGATTTAATTCAAGATTATAATTTGATTTTTTTGAATCAAATGATTTTCCAATTAAAAAATCATCAACTCCTTTTAAAAACATATTTTCACCTAAAGAAAAAATAAATGGTTTTGCCTTAAAAGAATTTTCTTGAGAACCAGAATTTATTTTCTCAAAATCTTCTTTTATATTTGAATCAAATATTTCTCCGTCTTTAATATTACCTGTAAATTCTATTTCTAAGAAATCTTTTTTCTGAAGTATTTGTGAATTTTCTTGAGACATTTTAAATTAATAATTATTTTATTAAGTTTTCTCAATCAAAAACGTTTATAAATGTATTTTTTTTAACTATTTCATTATGGTTTTAAAAATTATTAATGCTACAGAAATAAGGTCAGGAACAAGTATACTTATTGAAGGAATTCCATATACTGTCAAGAAAATAGATACTAGTAAAACAGGCAAACACGGGCACGCTAAATGTAGAATTGAGGCAGTAGGAATGATAAGTGGTCAAAAGAAAGTTTTTGTTACACCAGGACATGATAGATTTGAAGTTCCAATAGTTGAAAAAAGAAAGGGACAGGTTTTATCTTTAGGTTCTGAAGAAAAAGTTAGTGTAATGGATTTAGAAAACTTTGAAACTTTAGAAATTCCTTGTAGCAAAGAAATAATTTCAGAAATAGAAGAAAATTCAAATGTTGAATACTGGGATATTGAAGGAGAAAAAATAGTAAAGAGGAAAATATAATGGCAAAAATAATTGAAGCACAAAATAGACTTTTTAAGAATGTTTTTGTATGTAAAAATTGCAAAAGCAAAATTAGAGCAAAACATCTTGCAATCTTAGTTGGAAAAGTTAAGTGTAGAAAATGTGGAAAAAGAGCATTTAGAACTTTAAAGAAAAAATAATTTTAATAAAATATTATTTAAAATTTCTAGAAATTAATTTATAAAAATAAACATTTATAAGTTAAAATAATATTAATTAATATAAAATGGGTTTTGTAATTTATGATTTAACTTTCTTAGGTATTATTATTCTTGGGATTGTATTTTTTCTTTATAGAGGTAAAAAGAATATTACTCAAGAAGGGCCTTTAATATTATATAAAACTAAATGGGGAATTAAACTTATTGATTATATTGGAACTAAATATAAAAGAACTTTGAAAGTTTTAAGTTATGTTTCTATAACTTCTGGTTATATTTTAATGGCAAGTATCTTGGCTCTTTTAATACAAACTTTATACTTATATCTTACAACTCCAATTTCGAAAGTTGTTAGAGCTCCCCCAATAGCTCCTTTAATTCCTTATTTTCCTCAAATTTTTGATTTTTTATTTCCATCAAAAATAGGATTAAGTAGTATCTTCCCACCTTTTTATGCAACATATTTTGTAATTTCAATTTTAATAGTTGCAACAGTTCATGAATTCTCTCATGGTATTTTTATGAGAAGATATGGAATTAAAATTAAAAATACAGGATTTGCTTTTTTCAAATATATGCCTCTTTTCTTAGGAGCTTTTGTTGAACAAGACGAGAAAGATATGAAGAAAAAGAAAAATTTTGAACAAATGTCTGTTTTATCTGCAGGAACATTTGCAAATGTTTTAACAGCTGCATTCTTTTTAGGAGTTTTATGGCTCTTTTTTATTCTTGCTTTTACACCTTCAGGAGTTGTATTTGATAACTATCCTTTTTCAGTTGTGAATATTTCAAGTATTGTAATGGTAAATGGAATTTTTTTAAACAATCCAAGTTATGAAAAAATTCTTGATTCAATAAATAAAACAGGATTAAATAAAATAGAAACTAATAAAAAAAATTATATAATTACAAAAAATATTTTAGAATTACAAAAAAAGAATAAAGATATATTAATTTTATTTGATAGCGCCCCAGCAATAAATTCCGGAATTAAACCTGGAAAAGATGTAATAACTAAAATAAATGGATTTAAAATTAAAACTTATAAAGAATTAGGAATTGAATTAAAAAAATATTCTCCTGGTCAAACTATAACTTTAACGACATATAATCCAGATAATGATAAAAATATAAAATATGATATTACTCTTGATTCAAATCCAAATAATCCTGAAAAAGCATTTCTTGGTGTTGGATTTAAAGATACTTCAAAATCAAAAAAAGGATTTTCTAAAATTATCTTGAATTTATTTTATTTTAAAGAACCTAATGTTTATTATAATCCTAAATTTGATGGTTGGAGTGAATTCATATATAATTTGTTATACTGGATTAGTTTAATTAATATTCTTGTCGCACTTATTAATATGGTTCCAGCATGGATATTTGATGGAGGATTATTTTTCTATTTAACAATTTCAAGCATAACAAAATCTGAAAAATCAGCAAAAAAAGTTATAAATTTAATGAATAAATTTCTATTATTATTAATAATTGTAATTATGATTAAATGGGTAATTTCTTTTTTTATCTAATAAGAAAAATATAAAAACCCTCTTTCTTCTTAATAAATATGAGTGAAATTGCTAAAAGAATAACTGGAATGACAGATAAAGAATTAAGAGAATGTGATTTTTCAACAGATACATCAAAAAGGATTTATGTTGGAGTTTCTGCTTTTAGAGACATAAGAATTGCTGGAGGATTATATATTACACAAGAAGATTTAAATGAGGAAAGGAAAAAATTAAGAAAACATACCCCTAAAGCTTTAAGAATGTATAAAGGATTAATTGAAAAAATATTTTAGTAATATTTAAAACCTCTTTCTTACCTATTAAAATATGTCATCTAAAAATATTTTAAAATCCAATAAATCAAAAATTTCCGACAATAATTCTGATTTTGAAAAAGTGAAAAAAATTTTAAGAAAACAACATTATAGAATAGTTGGAGAAAATGAACATTCAGCAGTACAAATTTGTAGGTGGACAAAAAAATCTCTTAGAAATGAAGGAGTTTGTTATAAAGAAAAATTCTATGGAATTAAAAGTCATTTATGTTGTCAGATGACACCTGCTGTAAATTTTTGTCAAAATAAATGTTTACATTGTTGGAGAGCTATCGAATTAACTCTTGGTGATAAATTACCTGACGATATTAACAAAATTGATAATCCTGAAGAGATAATTGAAGGTTCTATTCAAGCTCAAAGAAAATTATTAAATGGTTTTAAAGTTGATCCAAATAGCAAGAAAAAACAATTAAGTAAAGCAAATATGAAAAAATACTATGAAGCTCAAGAACCAATGCAATTTGCAATTTCTCTTTCAGGAGAACCAACTCTTTACCCACATATTGGAGAATTCATAATTGAATTAAGAAAAAAAGGTAAAACTTCTTTCTTAGTTTCAAACGGACTCTGCCCTGAAAAAATAAAAGAATTATATGAAAAAAATCAGCTTCCGACCCAATTATATATTTCTGTAAATTCTCCTAATGAAAAACATTACAAAAGTTTTCATAGAAGTTCTGAAAAAAATCCTTGGAAAAAATTAAATGATACATTATTATTACTTAAAAAAATTAAAGGAAAAACAAGAACAGTTTTTAGAATGAATCTTATAAGAGAATTAAATATAAATCCAAAATATATTGAAGAATATTCTGAATTAATTAAAAAATCAAATCCAGATTTTATTGAAATAAAGGGGTTTATGAGTGTAGGATATGCTAGAAAAAGATTAGGATATGATAAAATGCCTACTTACAAAGAAATGGAAAAATTTTCTGAAAAACTTGCTAAAAAAACAAAATTAAAAATTCTTGGAAGAGATGAACGTTCAAGAGTATTTGTTTTGGGAAAAAATAAAAAAGATTTAAAGATAAAGAAAAAAGAAATTTAAAAATTAATTTAAAGTATGTCTTTTGAAAAATTCCCACATTAAATTAGAAGCAGAAATATCTTTGTTTATTGGTCCTAAACTACCCAATCCTAATTTTTCAACATTTGGTGAAATCTTACCTCCTGGCCAGGTATGTCCTCCATCTTCAAGTGTCCAGAGTATTACTTCAGTATTATCATTACATTTAGTATATCTGACCATTACTGCTTTACCTATTCTTTTATTTTCTGTAATATTCTTAGGACATTTATTAAAATTAATCCAAGACCCTATTACCTCTTTGACAGAATATGCACTATTATTAATTCCCACTTTTCCTTCTTTTGGAAGACCTCCATTATAAGGTGCAATTTTATCCATTAAACCAGAAAATTGCATTATAGAAATTGGTCTATTTGGTGAACCTAATTCATCCTGAGAGAGTCTTTGTCCAGCTACTGTTGAGATAGCTGCAAGTCTATCAGTCATTTGTTTTGATAACCTATAAGTAAATTGTGCTCCATTAGAATATCCTCCAGCATAAATTCTTTTTTTATCAATATTAAAAGAAGATTCAACATCATTTAATAAATATCTAATGAAACCAACATCATCAACATTATTATACAATCTGGATGTTTCATAATTACCATTTTAATTATAAATCAATAACTCCTTCTTTTGTTAAAGCGGCGAATCTTATTCCAACTGGCAAATTTATTAAAGCAGAAATTAAAGACATGTGTTCTTTTCCATCCCCTGAAGCAATACTCAGAGCAACTTCAGTTCCATTAATTTTTCCCTTGAGCTTTTCCTTAAATTCTTCTTTTAAATCTTTTATTCTTTTGTTTAAATCTATTTTAATAAATTCAGCTTTTTTCTCAGATTTAAATTGCTTTGCAAAATCATCCCCTAAAAGAATAATATTATCCCATTCACCATATTTGATAAGACCTGAGACTTGAGCCCAAGTTCCTTTTCCGCTAGATAATAATGCTATTAATTCCATTAATTAGAAAAATAAAGTCTGTTTATAAAAATTGTTGTGATTATTTTCTCTTTTTATACCTATCAATATAATATGCGCTCATAATATAACCTAAATGAGAAAATGCTTGAGGATAATTTCCAAGATATTCTCCTGTTGTGGGTTCAATTTCTTCAGATATTAATCCTTTATTGTTCAATATTTTTTCAAAATCATTAAATATTTTTTCTGCTTTATCAACTTCCCCAATTATTGAAAGTGCTGAAATCATCCAAAAAGTGCAAAGAATAAAAGCTCCTTCTTTTCCCTTAAATTCATCATCTCTTTTATAGCGATAAACAAAAATATCTTTATATAAAATTTCTTTAAGAGTTTTTTTAATTATTTTTTTTGTAAGTAAATCTTTTTTATCTAAAAATTGTAAAAGAACAAAAAGTAAATTAGTAGAATCTTGATATTTTGAACCAGGATATTGTAATAATTTCTCGTTCTTTTTATCATAACAATTTTCCCATATCCAATCTTTTATTTCTTTCTCAGCTTTAATCAAATCTTGTTTTTTATCTTTAGGAATTTTAAGAATATCGCAAATTCTTATTGCTCGGTTTATTCCAACCCAAGCCATTACCTTGCTGTAAGTATAATTTTCAATTTTATCTCTAAATTCCCATATTCCACTATCTTTTTGTTTCCATTTATCAATTATCTGATTCATTAAATAAAAAATTATTTCTTTTTTTGACTCTAATTTTTTTGGATTATCTGATAACATAAAGTAATAAGAATCAATTAAAACACCATAAACATCTAGTTGAAATTGGTCTTTTGCATCATTCCCAATACGAACTGGTTTTGAATTTTTATAACCTGAAAGATAATTTAAAGTTTCTTCTTTCGGTGGAATTAAGCCATTAATAGTGTAAAATAATCTAAGAGTTATTCCGCATTCCTTGCATTCTTGAGAAACACTTTCTATGAAATTGAAAAATTTGTTTGCTTCTTCCTTATATCCTAAAATTTTAAAAGCATATAATGTAAATGTTGCGTCTCTTGTCCAAGAATACCTATAATCCCAATTTCTGTTTCCTTTTATTGACTCTGGAAGTCCGAAAGTTGGTGCAGCTATTAAAGCACCAGTTGGATAAAATTGCATAAGTTTCAAAGTTATTGCAGAACGTTTTAATCTCTCGCTGCAAAAATTAAAAAATTTTCCTTTAGAAATCCATTTATTCCAAAATTTAAGTGTTTCTTTTTCATAATCTTTATTTTTTTCTTTATTTGAATTTTTACAATGTTCAAAAATTATTTCTTTTGTCTCTTTTTCTTTTAGTTTAATTAATATATAATAAAAATTATTTTTCTTTTCAATTTTTGAATCCTGGGGTAAATGAAGAATTAATTTTTTATTTTTTAAATTTATAATTAAGGAATTTTCTTTAAAAATTATTTTGGGAGAAATTTTTCCATAATTTAACATTGGTTTATAATATAATTTAACTAAATGATTACCTGATAAAGAAGATAATTTTCTTATTAAAAAATGAGATTTTGGATTTTTAACTGATTGAGGAACCATAAAATCTTTCACTTTAAAAGAATCTTCTGAACTATTTTTACTAAATACATTTTCGACAATTGCTGTATTTTTTATATAATTCGCTTTACAAGAATAATTTTTTTTATCAATTGAAAATTCCCCTGCTTTTTTATCAAGTATTTTTGCGAAAATAGTTGAATCGTCAAAATGAGGCGAACAAAACCAATCTATTGATCCAAATTTAGAAACTAATGCTGAAGTATGTAAATCACCTATTAAAAAATAATCTTTTATTTCTGACATATTATCTACTAATTAGTTGATTTTATAAAATGATTGAAATTAACTTAATAAAATGTTTTAAAAGATAAACTTTATAAACTCTTTTTATGTAAAAAAATTACCGTTTGAACCATATCGTTTCAAGTCTTTAAAATTCTGACTTCGAACGCATAAGATGGGAGGTAAAATCAAAAATGGCTCTTAAAGAAGATTTAAAAAAAGCATTAGTAGAATTAAGAAAAGAAAAAAAACGAAAGTTTAATCAGACAGTTGACTTAATTATAAATCTCCAAAAATTTAGTGTAAAAAAGAATTCTATAAATTTATTTACTACTCTTCATTATAAAATTAAAGACAAGAAAGTTGCTGCATTCTTAGAAATTGAAAATAAAAATATTAAAACAATAACAAAAGCAGAATTCAAAAAATATTCTAATAAGAAAATGATCAAAAAGTTAGTAAAAGAATTTGATTTTTTTATAGCTCAAGCTAGTTTAATGCCTCAAGTAGCTACTAATTTTGGTCGTGTTTTAGGACCTGCGGGAAAAATGCCTTCACCACAACTTGGAATAATCATGAATGCTGATGATAAAACAATAAATGATTTAAAAGAAAAGATAAATTTTAATATTAAATTAAAAGCGAAAGAATCTAGTATTAAGACAGTTGTTGGAAAAGAAGATATGAAAGATGAAGAAATAATTGATAATATTCTTACAATTTATCATGATTTGTTAAAAGAACTTCCGAGAGAAAAAGAAAACATAAAAAATATTGAAGTTAAATTCACAATGACTAAACCTCAAAAAATAAGTATAAGATGACTTTAGAAATAAAACCACTTAAAAATAATTTTAGAACTGAAAAAATTCCTGAACAAAAAGTTAAAAGACTACAAGAATTAACTGAATTATTAGAAAATAAAAAAACAATACTAATTGCTTCAATAAAAAATCTTCCAGCTTCACAATTTCAAGAAATTGGAAAAATGCTTAGAAAAGTAGCAATAGTTAAAGTTCCAAAAAAAAATTTAATATATAAAGCAATAGATAATTCTAAAAAAATTTCTAAAAAAGAAGATTTAAAAGAACAAATAAAAGATAGCACTGCAATATTATTTTCAGATTTAGATAGTTTTGATCTTGCTCTTGATTTGATAAAAAATAAAAGTCCTGCTAAAGCTAAAACTGGTCAAGAAGCCCCAATGGATATTGAAATTCAGGAAGGACCTACTGATTTAGTTCCAGGACCAGCAATATCTGAACTTGGAGCTTTAGGAATTCAGATTAAAATAGAAGGCGGAAAAATAAATATTAAAAAATCCAAAATTATTGTGAAATCTGGTGAGAAAATATCTCAAGCTGCTGCAGATATAATGTCAAAACTTGATATAAAACCATTTTCAATAGGATTTATTCCTTTATCATCATTTGATACTCAAGAAAATAAATTATATTTAGAAATTAAAATTGATAAAGAAAAAACAATTGAAGAATTAAAAACATCTTTTTCCAAAGCAATTGGATTTATGATTGATATAGAATATATTTGTAAGGATACAATTAAATTTTTAATTGGAAAGGCTGCAATTCATGAAAAGGTTTTAAAAAACTTAACTGAAAAACCTTCTGAAAATAAAGGAGAAGAAAAAGTAGAATCTGATGTTCAAGAAACTAAATCAGAAGACAAAGAAGATGAAAAAAAGGAAGATACTCAAGAAACTAAATCAAATTCGGAGGAAAACTAAAAATGGAATACACATATGCCGCACTTTTGTTGCACAAACTTGAAAAAGAAGTTAGTGAAGAAAATGTTAAAAGTGTTGTTGTAGCTGCTGGAGGCAAAATAGATGAATCTAAAATTAAGTCTCTTGTTGCCAGTTTAAAAGGTGTTGATATAAGCAAAGAGTTAGAAAATGCTAGCTTAATGACTGCTACTCCTGCTGGAGTTGAAGCACCCAAAGAAGAGAAGAAAGAAGAAAAGCCAAAGGAAGAAAAAAAAGAAGCTGCAGCAGAAGGTCTGTCTGCATTATTTGGATAATTAATATTTGTTATTTAAATAGCAGACAGCCTTACACTTTAATAGTCTTGACTTTAAAAATGGAAAAAAATGAAAGATTAAAAGAAATAGATGCAATTTTTTATACTAGTGATAGAATAAATATATTTGGAAGAAATAAAAGAAAAAGATATATTTTAAATTGTTCATTAAAAAATGGAGAGATAACTTCTGAAGAATGTTTTAAAGAAAAATACTCTTTCGGCTTTACAAAAAAAGGTCGTGAAAGAATATTTTTAACAGAAGTTTATAATCTTAATAGAAAAAAATATGAATTAGAAGAAAATAATAATAAAATTATTAATAATCCTATAAAATCTCCTAAAGATTTATAACCCTTTTATTTTTTTAATTATAATTCTAAATAAATTAATCTTAAAATGTGGAATTTATATAAAAAAGAGGGTGAAGAATTTCTAAAACCATTAATTTTTTCTAATGGAAAATCTCAAGAAGATATTGTTAAAGAAGTGTTAGACTCTATCAAAGATGGTTGTAAAATTATTTTTATACAAGGTATGTGTGGAACTGGGAAGTCTGCAATAGCTCTTAATATTGCAAAAAATCTTGGTAAAACATCCATAGTTGTTCCTGGAAAAAATCTGCAAAACCAATATAAAAAAGATTATGAAGAAAATAAATATATTCTTAAAAAAAATGGTGAAAAATTAAAAATAAGTGTAATAACTGGAAGAAATAATCACAAATGCAAATTCTTAGAGGATAACATAAATGCTATACCTGTAATAAAAAAAGAAGTTAATTCAAGATTAAATGATATTTTTGAAAATAAAAGAGATGAAATTAGAAATATAATAAATAATGATTTATCTGCAGATAATTTCAATATTCCCTGTAAAATAGAAATAAAAGAAAAAAATTGGAATAAAATTAAAGAATATTTAAAGCAAAATAAAAAAATTAATTATGAAAATTTTTTGGATTTAAAAGATGTAAAAAGAATTTCTGTAGCAGGTGTTTGTCCTTATTGGAGTCCAGTATTACCTGAAAAATATGATTTAAAAGTTTTTGAAGATTCAAAAAAAGAATACTATCAAGGACTTAATGGCACAAAATTTGTAATTTATAAAAGAAAATCCGGATGTAAATTTTATGAACAATTTAGTTATTTTGTAAACTCAGATGTGATTGTATTTAATTCTTTAAAATATAAACTTGAATCTGCAATTAATAGAAAACCCCTTACTGAAGTTGAAATAATTGATGAGTGTGATGATTTTTTAGATAGTTTTTCAAATCAAAAAGTGATTAATATAGATAGAATTCAAAATTCATTAAACAAGATAATTAATAAAAATGAGTCAATGGAAAGAGTAACTAGAGAAATAAATAGTATTTTGAAAGATATAAAATCTGACATGAGAATCATGGAGGCAATTTATTCAAATGAAATAATTCCTTTAAAGGAAACTTCCATTTATGATTTACTTAAAATTTTCTTAAATTCGGAAGAATTTTTGGAAAACCTTGATGAGGAAAACTATATCTTTGATATTGAAGAGACAGCAAAAATGTTTGAGGATTTTTTTGATGACTCTTATGTTACTTTTAATAAAAAGGAGAATAATTTAACAGCAAGTATTGTAACAACTAATCTTGAAAAAAAATTTAAAGAAATGCTTAATAAAAATAAAATTCTTGTTTTAATGTCAGGAACATTACATTCAAATGAAGTTCTTAGAGATATTTTTGGTTTAAAAGATTTTAAAATAATTGAAGCAGAGACAAGACAGCAAGGAAAAATTGAAGTTCAAAAAACAGGATTTGAAATTGATTGTAAATATCAAAATTTTATAAATAGAGTATTTTCTAGAGAAGATTATTTGAAATCATTGAGTAAATGTGTTTCTATTGCAAAAAAACCAGCTTTAGTTCATATAAATGGATTTAATGATTTACCTACAGAAAAAGAAAAAAGAGAATTTGGAATAGATAATTTAATTAGCAGAGAAAGACTTAGAGAAATACAAATAGAGGATAAAACAGGATTTTTAATTGAAAAATTTAAAAAAGGTCAGACAAATATTCTTTTTTCTACAAGATGTGCAAGGGGAATTGATTTTCCAGGAGAAGAATGCAATAGTATTGTATTTACAAAATATCCTAATCCTGATGTTAAAGATGTTTTTTGGAGAATTTTAAAAAAAATAAAACCTCAATTTTATTGGAATTTTTATAAAGATAAAGCAAAAAGAGAACTTTTACAAAAAATATATCGTGGATTGAGATCCAAAGAAGATCATATTTATCTGTTGTCTCCTGATTCAAGAGTTTTGAATGTCTTTGAAAAAAATTATATTAATTGAAACGCCCCCGCCCCGAATCGAACGGGGACGCCCCGAAGGGCCCGGATCTCAAGTCCGGTGCAATACCATTATGCGACGGAGGCTTAATTTAAATTGCATTTGTGCAATACCATTAACTTCAAAATATTCTTAAACTTTTGTATTTTGAATGTCCCAGAAATTTATAATTTCTGAGTGCGACGGAGGCTTAAATATTAAATTAAAAGAAGGGTTTTAAAGATTTCTATTATTAAAATAAATATTACTAAAAATTAAATTAAAAGAATTTTTTCCAAAATTTCTTTTTTATTTTTATAGGATTATCGTCTTTATCATAAATTTCATATTTTATTACTGGCTTTTCTTTTAACACAGGTGCTTTTTCTGCAAGATCTTTATGAACTTGTTTAATTGCTAAATCAATAGATGCCCGAGGATAACCTTGATTTATCAAAGCCCATTTCAAAGAATCCAGAGTATATCCTTTAGATAAATTTTTCTTTATATATCTTGCAATATTTTCTTTATATCCTTCACTTGACATAAATCAAAAAGAAAAAAGAACTTTAAAAAGTTAGTTATATATTTCCTTTTTTATTATAATCCAAAACAATCTTTATATTTTAACAAAGAAGCATATCTTATTGTCAATCTAGTTTTTCCTAAATTAGTTGATTGTCCAAAATCTCCATTTGACTTAGCATTCTGAACTACATCACATAAACCTTGAGTTTTCAAGTCAGGAGCATATTTAGAATGAACCCAAATATCAATATCTGTTTGAAAATCACCTTCTTCAACAGAATTTGTTTTTAAAATGAAAGATTTATCCCAAAATCTACAACCTTCTGTAAAATGAAAAAATCTCAATCTTAAACTTCCAGCTTTAGGAAATTCTGAAACAAGAGCTTCTTTTTCTAAACTTGACTTTATTCCTGAAAAATCTGGTTTTAAATAAGTATCTTTAACAATTGAACAATCTTTTGAAATAGGAGGATTAATTAAAGGAGTTTTAGTTTCAATAATTTCTTTCTTAACAGAAATAATCTTTTCTGGTTTTAATAATTGATATGCAAAAACAGCTCCAATTGTTAAAAATATTATAAATACAATCATTATTATTTTATGTTTCATTTTTTATTAATATAATTTTATTATCTTATTATTATTATAAAACTTAATAGCCTGTTTAAGTCTTGAATAGGATTCGGAATAAATTGTTAAAATTTTCTCTCCTTTTTTAACTTTATCATTTACATGAAAATACAAATAAACTCCAGAATATTTATCTGCAGGGCAACCAGCCATTCTTGCTAAAGAATTTACACTTTTATTATCTATTTCTTTGATTTTTCCAGAATATTTGAATAATATATCTTTCTTAAATAAATATTTTTTAGAAATAAATCTTTTAATAAATCCTTTTGAATTTTCAAATCTTTCTTGTTTAAGTTTTTCTAAAGAACCATTTTGAGCAATAATAATTTGTTTAAATTTTTCAAATGCTTTTCCTGAAGAAAGTATTTTTTTTGCTAAATCAAAACCTTTTGTTTTTTTAGCTTTCCCAGTCATTTCTAATATTTCTCCCGCAATAAAAAGTCCTTTTGTTTCAAGATCTTTTGGACCTTCTTTATTTGGATCTAATATTTTTATAACATCAATTAATTCTAAAGCAGGACCAATTCCATTTCCAATCGGCTCATTTCCTTTAGTTAAAACACATTTTAAATGAACATCAAAATGTCTTCCAAGAGATACAAATTTTTTCTTTAATTTTAAACCTCTTGCATAAGAAACTTTTGCCCCTTTTCCATAAGGAATATCTATTAAAATATATTTACTTTCAACAGATAATTTCTTGGACATTATCGATGCTAAAAGCTGTGCTTCAGGATCTATTTTTAATAATCTTTCTATCTGAATTATTTTTGAATCTGCAGGAACCATTCCCCATGAGCCACCCCAAACCATACAAGCATTTGTTTTTTCTAAAATATTTTTTAATTCATCAATTGAAAAATCAACGTCTGCAATTGTCTCTAAAACATCTGCTGTTCCTGCTGCACTTGTTATTGCTCTTGAAGAATTTTTTGGAACAGTCAAACCAGCAGCAGCACATATTGAAACAACAAGAGGAGTAGTTCTATTCCCTGCAATACCTCCAATAGAATGTTTATCAACAATTAATTTTTTATTTAAACTTAATTTATTTCCAGATTTTAATATCGCATTTATAAGATAAACAATTTCTTTCATACTCATATTATTTTGATACATTGCCGAAATGAAGATAGCGACTTCTGCCTCAGATAAAGAATTATTTACGACATCTTTAATTATTTCTTCTATTTCTTCTTTTGATAAAGATTTTTTATCTAATTTTTTTTTAATAAATATTAAACTATTAGATTTTAAAGCAAGACTAACTTCAACTTTCTGCCCCTCTTTTAAATTCATTCTTTTTTTAATTTCCGAAGAAATAGCAATTTCATCTTTTTTAATTAAAGTATCTATTGTATCAATAATTGTTGTTATCTCTCTTATTTTTGAATTTTTTGAAAGTATTTTTATAGAAACTCTATCTTTTGCATGAACGCCTATTTCCATAGCAACTTCTTTATTAAGCATAGCTACAGGAAGACCTGCTGACCATTCAAGAAATTTAATTTTTAATTCCATTCTCTTTTAATTTTTATTAATAGAAACTCTTTTTATAATTATCTAATTTTATTCTTCTATATGAGAATTCAAAATACTTGGACCTTTTTTATTTCTATATACTTCTAAAATTATTAAAATATATGCAAGAATCAAGGGACCTAAAACAAATCCAATTATTCCAAATAAAAATAGTCCTCCTATCATCCCAATAAGAATTATTAAAGGATGAAGGTTAGTTCTTTTTGAGATAAAAAAAGGCCTTATTATATTATCAATTGTTGAGGAGAAAATTCCGAAAATTCCTATACCTATAGCTTGAAAAGTATTTCCTGCAAGAAGAGCATATATTAAAACTGGGAACCAAATAATTGCAGTTCCTAAAATAGGAAGAATTCCACCTAAAGAAGAAAGTGCAGTTAAAAATAAAGCATTAGGAACACCAAATATAAAAAAACCTATTCCAGCAATAAGACCTTGCAAAATTCCAATAATAACTTGTCCATAAATAACTGAACTAGTTATTGCTTTTGATGAATCAAACAATTTTTTTTCAACATCTTTGGAGAAAGGTAATAAACTTTTAATATAAATTATCAACTTTTCTTTATCACGAAGAATAAAGAAAAAAGTGAAAAAAGCTACAACTGATTGTAAAGCTATTGTTGGGAAATTGAGTATAATTTTTGATAAAGAACTTGCTAGATAATTTGTAAAATCAACAGTTGAAGATTGAAGAATAGAACCTATCTCTGCTGAAAATTCTTCAGATGCAAATAAAGAAGGAAATACATTTTTAAGAGGAGTTATAAAATCTACCTGTTGTGATTTTAAATAAAATTTAATTGACTGATTTATTAAAATTGGAGATAAAAACCAAATAGGAAGAATAAGAATTATAATTAAAAAAATGCAAATTATTCCTGCAGATAAATTTTTAGATTTAATTTTTTTATGAATATTTTTATAAACTGGATTAAAAATAAATGCAAAAAGAATTCCCACAACTATGGATAATAAAATTGGTTTTAATAAAAAGAAAGAGATAATTGCAAGCACCAATAAAATTAAAGGAATTGTTATTTTTTTAGAGTAATCTGTTGCCATTTTTAATCAGTTATTATTGGAAGTATAAATTTATAAAACTTTGTAAGAAGCAAAAAATGTACAAAAGATTTATAAGGAAAAATTAACAAAAAAGTATATGAATTTTATAAAAAATATTTTGGATAATAAAATTGATGAAATGATTCATTTGCAATTTCAAAAATTTAGTAAAGGTGAATTTAGAAACAGAGCATTAATATATGCAAAACATTCTGGAAAAAAATATACTATGAATACAAGTGCAGAATTTACAAATGGATTAGTAAAAATGGCTGCTGAAAAATTGAATGAAAATAAAACAATGATTACAGGAGCTATTGTTTCAACTTTAGATTTAACTGGAAAAATTGAATTTAAAGAAAAAAAGCAATTTCAAGGAGTTAAAAGATATCTAATTGAAAAAGAAATGTCTGGCAAGGAAATTCTTGAATTGCTTAAAAAATTTCCAAAAAGTTTTTTTGCTTTAAGTTTTAGTGTTAGTTATGGAGATTCAGAAATTAAATTAAAAATAAAACCTAAAGCTCCAAAATCGGGAAAACTAATTAAAAAAGACGGGAAAAAATCAAAACCAGATTTTTGTAAAATTGTTACAACAGATAAGGAATTGGGTGAGAGTTTTATTTTTGAAAATCCTAATTTTAAAGAAGCAAGAATAAACCATACTTTTTTTATTAATGAAATGATTATTCCTGAAAATCTTAAGAATGAGAAAGATTTTTCAAAAATAAGAGAAATAGCAAAAAGAAAAGGAAAAATAGTTAGATATTCTGAAATTGATGGTGAAGAAACTACTCAAGATATTGAATTTGAAATTTAATTTTTAAAAAATTATTCAAATCTTTTTCCTGAAAAATTAAGTCTTCCAGGAAATTCTGATTCAAAAATTTTCTTTTTTCTTGAAGAGGTTTTTTCAAAATTTTTACAAGATAAACCTAAAGTTTTACATCTTCTAACTAAACTACTCTCAGAACCATATATTCCTTCAACTTTAGAATCTTTAAACATCTTTCCAATATTTCCATCATATTTCTCATGAATCTCTAAAAAAACTTCCTTACTTAAACCATTTCTTGCCCCGCCATGAGAATTAAAGGTTTATTTTCCCTTTTCCATCTACTAGTAATAGTTTTAATAGATATTTGTTCTCCAAACCTTTCTTCATATAGCTCTTGAGATTTTTTAGCACTTTTAGAAGAAATTTCATAAAGTTTTTGTATATATGCTTCTTGAGCTGAAGTATAATAATTAATCATAAAAATTAGGATAATTTTGAATATAAAAAGATTATTGTTTTTAATTATAAGATAGATAAGATTTATTTAAGAATTAAAATAGAGTAATTAAAAAGCTTTAAAAACCCTTATTTTCTAAGTAACATATTCCAGGGACAAATAAAATGATAATTTCCGCAAAAATTATTGATAAATGCCTACAAGAAAATCACCAAGAAAAGGAAGTTTGCAGTTTTGGCCAAGAAAAAGGGCCAATAAGTTCTTACCTAGTGTAAACTGGAATCCTATTGATTCTTCTAAAATTTTGAAAGGATTTATATGTTATAAGGCAGGAATGGTTTCTATTTTAGTAAAAGATAATACTCCTGATTCAATGAGCAAAGGAAAAAATATTGTTATTCCTGCAACTATTCTTGAATGCCCTTCATTAAAAATATTCTCAGTTAGATTTTATAAAAATGGAATAGTTTCTAATGAAATTATTTTAGAAAAATTAGACAAAGAATTAAAAAGAAATATTAAAATTCCAAAAAAAACAAACAAAAAAATATCTGAATTAAACCTTGAAAAAATAAAAGAAGATTATGATGATATCAAAATTATTGCTTATAGCCAGGTTAAAAAAACAGGCTTGAAAAAAACTCCTGACTTATCTGAAATAGGACTTGGAGGAAATTTAGAAGATAAATTTAATTTTGTTAAAGAAAACTTAGAAAAAGAAATTTCTGTTTTAAATGTTTTTGATAAAGGTCAGTTAGTTGATTTAAGAGGGTTGACAAAAGGTAAAGGCCTTTGTGGTCCTGTAAAAAGATTTGGTATAACACTTAAACAATCTAAATCAGAGAAAGGTAGAAGAAGACCAGGAAGTTTAGGGCCTTGGCATCCTGCAAGAGTAACTTTTAGAGTACCTCAAGCCGGACAATTAGGAATGTTTACTAGGTCAGTATATAATAACCAAATACTTGAAATTGGAAGTAAAGAAAATTCAAAAAGTAAAAAACTTGAAAATATAAAAAATTTTGGAAATATTAAAACAGATTATATTATTGTTAAAGGTTCTGTACAAGGATCTGCAAAAAGGCAATTAATAATAACTCACCCTCTAAGAGAAACTAAAAAACAGAAAAAGAAAGAATTAGAATTAATTGAGATAAGATAAAATGAAAACAAATATATTAAATATTGATGGGAAAAAATTGAAACAAATAGAACTACCTAAATGTTTTTCTAGTAATATTAGAGAAGATATAGTTTTGAAAATTTTGGAAGTAAAGAAAAATCAACAACCTTATTCCCCTTCACCTGTTGCAGGAAAACAGCATTCAGCAAAAGGAAAAATAGTTCATAGAAGACATGTGTGGAGGAGTGGTTATGGTCGTGGAGCTTCAAGAGTTCCTAGAAAAATATTTTCTCAAAAAGGTTCACAATTTAATTGGGAAGCAGCAGAAGTTCCTTTTGCAAAAGGTGGAATGAGAGCACATCCTCCTAAAATTTTATCTAGAATAAATACTCAAAAAATAAACAAAAAAGAATTAAATATTGCTTTAAAATCTGCAATAAGTGCAACAGCAAATTCTGAAAAAATAATAGAAAAATATGAAACTTTAGAAACTCTAAAAGGAAAAGAATTTCCATTAGTTGTTGAATCTAGTTTAATAAATTTAAAAACAAAAAAAATTCTTGAAAGTTTAAAGAATATTCTTGGAGAAGATATGTTTAAATTATCAATAAAAAAGAAAAAAGTTAGATGTGGTAAAGGTAAACTTAGAGGAAGAAAATACAAAAAAAATGCAGGATTATTACTTGTTATAGGAAAAGAAGAAAAAATAAAAACTAATGTTTTTGATACTCAAAATGTTGCCAAATTAGGTGTTATAGACTTAGCAAAAGGTGGATTAGGAAGAATTACAATTTATACTGAAAAAGCAATTAAAGATCTTGAAAAAAAATTTAAATAAAATGAATTTAAAACCAATAACAACAGAAAAAGCAGTAATGATGATTGAATCTCAAAATGTAATTACTTTTGAAGCTAGTAAAAATTCAAACAAGGAACAATTGAAAAAGGAAATTGAATATTTATTTAAAGTAAAAATTGAAAAAGTGAGAGTTTTAATTAGAAATAATAAAAAACATGTTTATGTTAAATTAAAAAAGGAGTTTCCAGCTATTGATTTAGCTACTAAGTTAGGAATGATGTAAAATGGGAAAAAGAATAATTACACAAGCAAGAGGAAAAGGAAGCAGTACTTATAGAGTTAGAAAAAGAGCATTTAGATTCAGAATAAAATATCCTTCAAAGATTTCCGGAGAAGGAGTAGTTAGTAAATTATTAAATTCTTCAGCACATAGTTCTCCTTTAGCAAAAATTAGTTATGAAGATGGAAAAAAGAGCTTTTATATACCTGCTTTTAAAGGAATGATTGAAGGACAAAAAATAAATTTCGAGAAAAAAGACGAAATTAAAGAAGGAGATATTCTTTTCTTAAAAGACATACCTCTTAAAAAAAGAATATATAATATTGAATCAAAACCAGGAGATGGTGGGAAATTTATGAGAACAGGTGGAAGTTCTGCAGAAATTAATAGAATAATTGGAAAGAAAATCATGATTTTAATGCCTTCAAAAAAAGAAAGGGAATTTAATCCAAATTGTAGAGCAACAATAGGAGTAATAGCTGGAGGAGGAAGACTCGACAAACCAATTATCAAAGCAGGAAAGCAATATTATATTAAAAAATCAAAAAGTAAATTATGGCCAAGAACATCAGCAGTAAAAATGAATGCTATAGACCATCCTTTTGGTTCTGGAAGAGCAAAAAATCCAAAAAGCAAAGTTGCTAAAAGAAATGCTCCTCCTGGAAGAAGGGTTGGATTAATAAAGCCGAAGAGAACAGGTAAGAAAAAGTAAAATGATAACAAAAAAAGAACTAACATATCGTGGAAAAACAATTGAAGAATTAGAAAAATTAGATGTAAGAGAATTCGCAAAATATCTTAAATCTAGACCGAGAAGACATGTCCTTAGACAATTTCAAAATATTGAAGAATTTGTTAACAGATCCAAAATAAAAATTTCCAAAGGTAAACAAGTAAAAACACATCAAAGAGATTTAGTTGTTGTTCCGAATATGGTTGGGATGAAAATTCAAATCTATAAAGGAAATAAATTTGTTCCTGTAGAAATAACAATAGAAATGTTAGGTCATAAATTAGGAGAATTTGCTCCAACAAGAACAAGAGTTCAGCATAGTGGGGGAAAATTAAATTCAACAAAAGGTGCAAAACCTAAAATAAAAAAATAAAATGACAGAAGAAAATAAAAAAATGGAAAAGATTGAAGATAAAAAAATTAAAGAAAAATCTTCTGAAAAGAAAGAAAAAGAATCTAAAGAAAATTCAAAAATTTTAGAAAAAAAAGAAAAACCTGTAGAAAATAATAAAAAAGCATCTGAAAAAATATCAGAAAAAAAAGAAGTAAAAGAAAAAAATATTGAGAATAAAATTGAAGATAAAAAAATTGAGAAAAAGAAAAAAGAAACTCCTAAAATTAAAAAAATAGAATCTGTTGTGAGAGGATTTAATTTACCAATATCAACAAAACAATCTGTTGCTATATGTAAATTCATTAAATGGAAAAAAATTGAAAATGCAATTTTAGATTTAGAACAAGTTAAAGTTGGTAAAAAAGCAGTTCCTATGAAAGGTGAAATTCCTCATAGAAAGGGAAAAATAATGTCAGGAAGATTTCCTAAAAATTCAGCAATACAATTTATCAACCTTTTAAAAACATTAAAGTCAAATTCAGATGTTGATGGTGTAGAAAATCCAATAATTATAGAAGCAATTGCAAATATTGCTCCAAGACCTTTAGGAAAATTTGGAAGAGTACAAAGAAAAAGAACTCATGTTAAAATTGTTGCTAAAGATAAATCAAAATTAAAAAAATTAAATAAAAAAACTAAGAAAAAATAAAATGGAAGAAAGAAAAGTTGTCCAATTAAAGAAAGAAGAATTTACTATTAAAGAATATATTAAAAATATGCTTGGTAAAGGTAAATTAAGTAAAATAAGAATAGAATATTCTCCTGTTGGGGAAAAAATTATCATCTCCACAAATAAACCAGGATTGATAATTGGAAGAGGTGGTGAAAAAATTAATGAACTTACAACAGTTCTTAAAGCAAAGTTCAAACTTGAAAATCCTCATATTGATATTGATGAAATATTAGAACCAGAGTTTGATGCCCAAATAATGGCTGACGAGATTGCTTTATCTCTTGAAAGATTTGGTCCTCTAAAATTCAAAGTTGTTTCTTATAAGATTCTAAAAAGAATACTTAATGCAGGAGCTTTAGGTGTTGAAATAAGACTTAACGGGAAACTTCCAGGATCTAGGGCAAAATCTTGGAGATTTGCACAAGGATATTTAAAGAAAACAGGAGATAGTGCGAAAGTAGTTGATAGAGCTCAAGTGAGAGCCGAAACAAAACCAGGAACAGTTGGAATAAAAGTTAGCATATTATCTCCTCATGCTATATTAAAAGATAGAATAATAATCACAGAAGAATTAATAAAAAAATTAAAAGAAAAGCCAGAAGAAATTCAAGAAAAAACAAAAATTAAAAGAAAGACAACTAAAAAAATAAAATGAGTTCATTAAAATTTAAAGATTTAAAGAATATGAGTAAAGTAGAGAGAGAAAAGAAATTGAAAGAATTAAAAATAGAATTAATTAAGTCAAAAGTAAGTACTACCAAAACTGGAAGTTCAAAAATAAAAGAAATTAAAAAAATTATAGCAAGAATATTAATGCTAAACAAATCAAATAAATAATATGGAAATATGCCCAAAATGTGGATTACCTCAAGAAGCATGTGTTTGTGAACAAATTGTAAAAAGCTCACAAAAAATTCAAATAACAATGGAAAAGAAAAGATATGGAAAAATGATGACAATAGTTAAAGGATTTGAAAATGGAATTGATATAAAGAAAATAGCGAAAAGCTTGAAAAACGAATTAGCTTGCGGAGGAACTTTTAAAGATAATTCAATTGAATTGCAAGGAAATCATATTAAAAAAATAAAACCAATCCTTGTTGAATTAGGATTTGATGAAGAATCAATTAATTAAAAAATGAAAGCAAAAACAAACAAACAAAATAAGAAAGTAGAAAAATCAGAAATAGATGAAAAAGTAGTTTCTGAAAAATATTCTTGCAAGGATAAAAAATGTCATATTCATGGAGAATTAAAAACTAGAGGAAGAATTTTTGAAGGAAGAGTAATAAAAAAATTGCATAAAAGAATTACAATTGAATTTGAAAGAATGATTTATGTTAAAAAATATGAAAGATATTTAAAATCTAGAACAAGAATTCATGCAAGACTTCAAGTTTGTATGGAAGATGAGATAAATGTAGGAGATTTAATAAAAATTCAAGAATGTAGGCCATTGAGTAAACAAATACATTTTGTAGTAATTAAAAAAATTAAGGATAAAAACGAAAAATGAAAGCAATAAGTGCAAGAACAACAGCAGGATTAAATTTTGGAGCAAAATTAATTGCGTCAGACAATAGTGGAGCAAAAATAGTCAGACTAGTCTCAGTTAAAAAAGGTAAAGGAAAAAAAGGAAAACAAGGTTGTGCGAAAGTTGCAGATTGGGTAAAAGTTAGTATAAGAAAAGGTGTTCCAGATATGAAAGGAAAAGTATTTGATGCTATAATAATCAGACAGAAAAAATCTTATAGAAGAATTAGTGGAGAAAGAATTGCTTTTGAAGATAATGCTGTTGCAATACTTAAAGATGAAAAAGGTAATCCAAAAGGAACTCAAATCAAAGGTCCAATTGCCAGAGAAGTCATGGAAAGATGGCCATCAGTAGCTAAAATAGCATCAGGAGTATATTAAATGAAAAAAAAATTCAGTATCTCGTGGAAATCGAGTAAACAACCAAGAAAACAAAGAAAATACGTAGCTAATGCTCCTTTGCATCTTAAAAGAAAATTCATAAGTGTTAATTTATCAAAAGAATTAAGAAAAAATCATGAAAAAAGAAACGTTCTTTTAAGAAAAGGAGATAAAGTTAAAATTATGAGGGGAAAATTCAAAAATAAACAAGGTAAAGTAGTAGAAATAAAAATAAAAACATTGAAAATATTTGTAGAAAATATTCAAACTAAAAAACAAGATAATTCAAAAGTTAATGTTCCCTTAAGAGCATCTAATTTACAAATTGTTGAATTAAATTTAGATGATAAGAGAAGATTTAAAACAACAATTAAATCAAAAAATATAGAAGAAAAGAAAAAAGAAACTCCAAAAATTAAAAAAATAGAAAAAGAATCAAAAAAATAAAATGCATTTAAAAAGACAAAAAATACCGAAAAATTGGCCAATACCAAGAAAAGGAACAAAATATGTAGTTAAACCTAATTTTAATCAGGAAAAAGGAATACCTATGTTAATTGTATTAAGAGATATCTTGAAAGTAGCTCAGAATAGAAAAGAAGTAAAAAAAGCTATACACTCAAAAAATATTTTATTGAATGGAAAAATTTTAAAAAATGAAAAAAATTCTGCATTACTTTTTGATACAATTACAATAGTTCCTTCAAAAAAATATTATAAAATTAAACTTGGAAAAAATAAAAAATTCGTTGTTGATGAAATAAAAGAAAAAGAATCTCATGAAAAAATTTCTAAAATAATTAATAAAAAAACTTTAAAAGGTAAAAAAACACAGTTAAATCTAAGTGATGGAAGAAATTTCGTAACAGATTTAAAATGTAATGTCGATGATTCTGTTTTAATAAACCTAAAAAATAGAAAAATAGAAAAATGTTTTCCTTTAAAAGAAAAAGTTAAAGCTAGTATTTTTGGAGGAAAACATGCTGGAGAAGAGGGTGTAATAAATAAAATATTAACAGAAAGGAAAATGGCAGAAGTAACTGTTAATAAAAACATTGTAAATGTGTTAATTAAACAACTTATAGTAATAGAATAAAATGAAAAAACAAATAATTGAAACAAAAAAAGAAATTAAGAAAAATCCTATGAAACAAATTAAAGTGGAAAAGATAGTTTTGAGTATTGGAGCTAAAGCAGAAGAACTTGAAAAAGGATTCAAACTTCTTAAAATAATTAGTGGGAGAAAACCAGCTAAGATGAAATCAAAAAAGAGAATTCCTTCTTGGGGAGTAAGACCTGGTTTAGAAATAGGGACGATGGTAACTATAAGGAAAAATTCTGAGGAAATGTTAAGAAAATTACTTATTACAATAGATAATAAATTGAAAAAAAGTCAAATAAGTGAGAATAATTTCTCATTTGGAATAAAAGAATATATTGAAATTCCGGATGTAGAATATCAAAGAGATATAGGGATTATGGGATTTGATGTTACAGTTGTTTTTAAAAGATCAGGAAGAAGAGTAAAGTTAAAAAAAATGAAACGTGGAAAAGTTCCAAAAAGACAAAGAATTCCAAAAGAAGAAATAATTAAATTTATGTCTGAAAATTTTCAGATAGAGTTTATCTAAAATGACAACAAGTGATTGGAGAAAAATATTAAAACAATTAGAAAATAAACCAGAAGTTATGCAGAAATTTTTAAAACATTGTAAACCCAAAGAAAGAAAAACTGGAATTTCAGTAAACAGATGTGAGAGATGTGGAAGATTTGGAGCCCATATAAAATCTTATGGATTAAATTTATGCCGACACTGCTTCAGAGAAATTGCTGAAGAGATAGGTTTTAAAAAATATAATTAAAATGGAACAAAATTATACAAAAGGAAATGGAATAAAAGATATGACTTTCTTAGTTGGAGATATAGTTAGAAAAATATTTTACTCTCTTCCTTGGATAAGAAGTGAAGAAAAATTTAGGGAAGTATTGAAAAATTATCAAATAGAAAAATATAAAATAGAAAAATTAAATCCCCTATTAGATACAAGATTATATGATGAAGTTATTGTTTTACAAACAAAAAAAATAGAGGAAAAAATGAAATTAAATTTGGAGATAAAAATATAAAATGTCACAAGATATAGTAGCTGATGCGTTGAATATGATAAAAAATGCTAAAAAAGCAAAAAAAGAAGTTATAAAGATAAATAGAATTTCAAATCTTCTTATAGAAATCCTTAAAATAATGAAACAAAAAGGAGCTATAAAAAAATATAAAATTGATAGCAAAGAAAAAAATGTTGAAGTAACTATTGGAACTTTAATTGAATGTAGGGCAATAAAACCAAGATTTACGGTTAAAGAAGGCCAGATTGAAAAATATAGAAGAGGATATCTTCCTGCAAGGAATTTGGGGACTGTAATTGTTTCTACAAATAAAGGATTAACTACACATGAAGAAGCTCAAGAAGAAAAAATAGGAGGATGTTTAATTGCATATTTTTATTAATTAAAATGAAAAGAGAAATATTTCATGAAATAGATATTCCTGAAGGAGTTGAAGTGAATATAGAGAAGAATACAATTTTTGTAAAAGGTTCTGAAGGGGAAAATAAAAGAAAATTTTATATTGGAAAATTAAAAATGGAAAAAAAAGATAATAAAATTAAAATTGGATATGAAAAATCTTCCAAGAATGAAAAAAGAAATATGAATACAATCATTTCACATATTAAAAATTTAATTAAAGGAGTTCAAGAAAAATTTGAATACAAATTAAAAATATGTTTCAGCCATTTTCCAATAACTGTTGAAATTAAAAATAATGAAGCAATAATAAAAAACTTTTTAGGTGAAAAAATAGCAAGAAAATTTCAACTTCCAAAAGATGCAGAAGTTGAAATGAATAAAGATATCTTAACTGTAAAATCTATTGATAAAGAAATTGCAGGGCAAACTGCAGCAATTCTTGAAAGATCAACTAGAATTACTAACAAAGATAGAAGAGTTTTTCAAGACGGAATTTTCATGATAAATAAAGCAGGAAAAGAAATTTAATATGACAAAAACATTTTTAAGAAGAGATTGGAAAAGATATTCAAAGTTAGGAAAAAATAGAAAGAAAAAACAAGTCTGGAGAAGACCAAAAGGAAGAGATAATAAAATGAGAGAAAGAAGAAAAGGATATCCAGCAGTAGTCAGTTTAGGATATAGAACACAAAAAGATTTAAGAGATAATATAAATGGAAAAGTATCAATTTTAATTAATAATATTAAAGACCTTAAAAAAGTTGGAAAAAATAATATAATTATTGTTGGAAGTGTTGGAAAAAAGAAAAAAATAGAAATTGCAAAAAAAATAAATGAAATGAAATTAGCTGTTTATAATATAAATCCTAGAAAATTTTTAGAAAAATCAATAAAATTAAATAAAGAAAAAAGTAAAAAATGAATTTAAGTAAGAAAAAAGAATTAGCTGCAAGAACTTTGAAAGTTGGAAAAGAGAGAATTATATTCATACCCTCTAGAAGTAAAGAAATTAAAGAAGCTATTACAAAACAAGATATTAGAGATTTAAAAATAGATGGTGCAATTCAAATAAAAGAAATAAATGGCAGGAAAAAAATATTAAGAAAAAAGAAAAAAAGAAGTCCTGGAAATATAAGAAAAAAAGTAAATAAGAGAAAACAAAATTATGTTATTATGACAAGAAAATTAAGAGGTCATGTTAAGAGAGTAAAAGAACAAGAAAAAATATCAAAAGATGAAGTAAAAGATATAAGAAATAAAATAAGAAATAAAATTTTCAAAAGCAAAGCTCATTTAAAGGAATATATAAAATCAATTGGAGGTAAAAAGAAAAAATGAAAACACTTAAAAGAAGAAGAAAAGAAGCTAAGACAGATTATGCTAAAAGAATAAAACTTTTAAAAAGTAAAACTCCCAGGATTGTATTTAGAAAAACTAATAAATATGTTCTTGCACAATATGTAACAAGCAAGGAAGCTCAAGATAAAGTTATTTTAAATGTAAATTCAAAAGAACTAATGAAATATAATTGGCCAGAAGAATTTAAGGGTAGTCTTAAATCAATTCCAGCATCATATTTAACAGGATTTTTAATAGGGAAAAAAATAATTAAAAATAAATTAGAAACACCCATAATTGATTTTGGAATGTTAAAAGTATTACATAAAACAAGAGTTTATGGATTTTTAAAAGGAATTATTGATGCTGAAATCAAGATAAAATATGATGAAAAAGTATTTCCTGAAGAGGAAAAAATAAAAGGAAAAAATATGAAAAAAGATTTTTCCAAAACATTTGAAACAATTAAATTAAAAATAAAATCTTTATAAAATGACAGAAGAAAATAAAAAAACAGAAAAAGTTGAAGAAAAAATAGAAGAAAATAAAAATATTAAAGAACAAAGAGAAAATAGAAGAGAATATTCCAGAGAAGAAAGAGAAAAAGTAGAAAGAAAAGAAGCAATTGCAAGATGGGATCCAAAGACTAAACTTGGAAGAGAAGTTAAAGATGGAAAAATTAAAGATATTGATGAAATTATTAAAAATAAAAGAAAAATTCTTGAAGAAGAAATTATTGATTCATTAATTGAAGTTAAAACTGATTTAATAAATATAGGACAATCAAAAGGAAAATTTGGTGGAGGAAAAAGAAGAATTTGGAGACAAACTCAAAGAAAAACAAAAGAGGGAAATGTTCCCACTTTTTCTACAATGGCTATAAGTGGAGATGAAAATGGCCATGTAGGTATTGGATCTGGAAGATCAAAAGAAACTCTACCTGCAAGAGATAAAGCAGTAAGAAAATCAAAACTTGATATAATTAGTATAAAAAGAGCTTGTGGAGGTTTTGATTGTGATTGTTCAGAACTTCATACAATCCCTTTCAAAATTACAGGGAAATGTGGAAGTGTAGAAGTAACCTTAATACCCGCACCCCAAGGAACTGGACTTGTTGTCGGAAGAGAACTTAAAAAAATATTAAAACTTGTAGGAATAAAAGATGTTTATAGTAGAACAACTGGAAGAAAAAGAACAAATTTCAATTTGGCAAAAGCATGTATTAAAGCACTTGAAAAAACAAACATAAAAATAAAATGAAATCTTTAAATAAAAAAAATGAATCTCAGGAAGAAAATAAAATTATAGCTGTAGTTAGAATTTCAGGACAAGTTGGACTTAATAGAAATGTAATTGAAACTTTATATAGACTTAGAATCAGAAGGAAATATGCTTGTGTAGTTTTCGTTAAACCGAAAAAAGAAATATTAGGAATGATGAAAAAATATAGAGACTTTATTGCATTTGGAAATATTTCTGAAAAAGTTTTTGAAGAATTAATTAAAGAAAGAGGTCAAAAAATAGATAAAACTAAAAAAATAGATGCAAAAAAAATAATTGAAGAATTAAAAAAAGGAAAAAAATATGAAGAGTTAAACTTAAAACCTTTTTTTAGACTTCATCCTCCTAGAAAAGGAATTGAAAGTAAAAAACATTTTGGAGTTGGAAAAGGAGTTTTAGGAGATAATAAACAAGAAATAAATAAATTAATTGAAAGAATGTTATAATATGGCACTTAAAAAAACACATAAAACTAAGAAATCAAAAAAAATGAGAGGAAAAGGTATGGGAACTCATGGATGGGGAGCAAGAAAAAAACATAAAAAGTCAGGACATCGAGGAGGAAAAGGAATGTCAGGAAGTGGTAAAAGAGCAGACCAGAAAAAAACATTAATCAATAAATTATATGGTAATGATTATTTTGGTAAACAAGGTATAACTAGTAGAGGAACAAAAAGGGATATAAGAAAAAGAATTAATCTAAGAACAATTGAATTGAATATAGGGAGTTATCTTAAAAAAGGTAATGCAAAAAAAACTACTAAAGGTACTGAAATTAATTTAAAAGCTTATAAAATATTAAGTAAAACTAAAAAATATATTTTAAAAGAAAAATTAATAATTATTGCAAAAGAAGCATCAAAATCAGCAATTGAAATTGTAAAAAAAGCAGGTGGAGAAATAATTCTTCCTATTAAAAAAGAGAAGAAAGTTGTTAAGAAAAAAGAAATAAAGAAAAAGAAATAAAAATTATTTTGCTAATTTTAAATAACTTCCAAAAAGATTTATAATTCTATTTTAATTAATATTATCATGAAATATATAACTTCAAACCAAATGACTAAAGTAGATGATTTGGCTGTTAATAAATATGGAATAAAAATTGAACAGATGATGGAAAATGCTGGAAGAAATCTTGCAAATTTTGTTTCTAAACTTAATCCAAAAAGTGTTCTTATTATGTTTGGAAAAGGAAATAATGGTGGAGGAGGATTAGTTGCTGCAAGACATCTTTTAATTAAAGGAATTAATGTTAAGATAATTTCTCCAAGTAAAAATTTAAATAAAATTGTTGAAAATCAATTAAAAATAATAAAAAAATTAAATGTAAAAGAAGTTAAAAAAATTAATAATGAGGAAATAATAATTGATGCTTTATTAGGATACAATATTAAAGGAAATCCCAAAACAAAATTTGCTGAATTAATAAAAAAAGCAAATAAAGCAAAAGAAAAAGGGTCAAAAATTATCTCGTTAGATATTCCTTCAGGAATTAATCCAGACAATGGTGAAAAATATTCGCCTTATATTCAAGCAGATTATACTTTAACTCTTGCATTACCTAAAATAGGGTTAAAGAAAATTAAAAAAGTTTTTTTAGTAAATATTGGCATTCCAAATAAAATCTATTTAGATATTGGAATTAAAATTAAAAATTATTTTAAAAATAAGGATATAATTAAAATAAAAGAGGGTAATTAAAACTAAAAACCTTTAAAAATAATCTTTCTAATAAAATAATATGAATTTAAGAGATATATTCAAATTTATTCCAGAAGTAAGAAAACCCGAGGAGAAAAAAGTAGGATTTAATACTAAACTAAAGTGGACTTTGATTATTTTAGTTTCATTTTTTGTTTTAGCAAATATTTCACTTTTCGGACTTTCGAATAATTCTTTAGAAAGATTTGAATATTTAGCAATAATTCTTGGAACAGATTTTGGAAGTATTATTTCATTAGGTATTGGACCTATTGTAATGGCTTCAATTATATTGCAATTATTAAATGGTTCAGGTATATTAAATATTGATACAAGTGATGATGAGGGGAAAAAATTCTTTCAAGGAATTCAAAAACTTTTAGTTTTCTTTTTTATAATTTTTGAAGCATTAGTTTATGTTTTAATGCAAGGTCTTCAAGCACTTCCAGGATTTACAGGAATAGTCATTTTTCAACTGATACTTGGAGGGTTGGCAATATTTTATATGGATGAAGTTACAACCAAATGGGGATTTGGTTCAGGAACTAGTTTATTTATTGGAGCAGGAGTTTCATGGAGATTATTTTCAAGTGCATTTCAATTCATCAATCAACAAGGTCAAAACTGCTTATTAGATTTTAAAGAAGTTCCTTGTTCAGGAAAAGTATTTGTTTTGGTACAGTCAATTATAAATAAATATCCTACTGAATTTTTTTCAGCTTTAGCAGCAATTATTGCTACAATCATAATTTTCTTAATTGTTGTCTGGTCTCAAGCACTTAAAGTTGAAATTCCTTTAAGTTTTGGAAGAGTTAGAGGATATGGTGTTAAATGGCCTTTATCTTTCTTTTATGCTTCAGTTATTCCAGTTATATTAACTGCTGCCCTAATTGCAAACATACAACTTTTCGGAGGACTTATTGAAAATGCTGCTGCACCTTGTTTACAAGAGAATTTAGCAGGAGCTTGTACTGGAATGGCAAAAATTGCTTCTAATCTAGGATTTTTAGGACATTTTTCAGGGGGCCAAGCTATTTCAGGATTAGTTTTTTGGATGGGTTCAACTAATTTATTAGAATTAATTATTAGAGGGGGCTTTTTACCAAAATATCTTCTTCAAGGTTTTACTCATCTTTTATTTTTCATGTTTTTCTCAACAATATTCGCTATATTTTGGGTTAAAACTTCAGGAATGGATTCCAAAAGTCAAGCACAACAAATTACCTCGTCAGGATTACAAGTTGCAGGATTCAGACAAGATCAAAGAGTTATTGAAAGTATTTTAGACAGATATATAATGCCTTTAACAGTATTGGGTGGAATGGCGATAGGATTACTTGCAGCACTCACAGATTTACTTGGGGCGTTAGTTTCTGGAACAGCAATTCTTCTTGTAATTATGATTATGTTTCAGTTTTACCAAAGCATTGCACAACAACATCAAATGGATATGTCTCCTTCTATAAAGAAGTTCATGGGAGGATAATTGTTAAGTTTAAAAACCAACTTATCTAAATAATAAAATGATTATAAAAGAGCTGATTACATACAATCCTAAAATAAGTATTATTGCTATATCTTTTTTGGTTACTTTAGTAATGACAATTGTTACAAAAAAGTTCACAAACCAAAATAGAATGAAGGAACTTAAAGGTATACAAAAAGCATGTAGAATACAAATTAAAGATCATAAAGGAAATCCTGTAAAAATTCAAGAAGTTCAAAAAGAAATGATGAACTGCTCTATGGAATTAATGAAACATTCTTTTAAACCAATGTTAATAACATTCATTCCATTATTATTATTCTTCTGGTGGATTAGAGGAATATACACTCCTATTTTATCTGGTTGGCTTTGGTATTATATTGGAACAGGTGTAATCTCGAGCATAATTCTAAGAAAAGCCTTTAAAGTTGTATAAAAAATAAATAAATTCTTTATTAAAAAGGTTTAAAAATTACTTAATTAATCTAATTTTATGACTGATAAAAATCAACAAGAATTAGTTTTTAAATTAAGTATGTATGAACAGCAAATTCAACAATTACAACAGCAATTACAAGCAGTAGAACAAGCTATAAATGAACTTAAAAGTTTAGACTTAGGACTTAATGATCTTGAAAAAAGTAATGGAAAAGAAATACTTTCTGCAATAGGTAAAGGAATATTTGTAAAGGCAAAATTAATTTCTGAAGAATTGATTGTGGATATTGGTGGGAAAAATTTTGTAAAAAAAAGTATTCCTGAAACAAAAAAAATAATTAACAATCAAACGTCTAAACTTAAAGAAGTTAAAAAAGAATTGGAAAATAATCTAAACAAAATAAGTGCTGAGATAAATAAAACTATAACTTCAGCACAAGAAAAAAAATAGATTTATTTTACTAAAAATAATGAGAAGAAAAATAAAAATAATTGGAGTAATATTATTAATTATTATATTATTAGGGGTAGTCAAATATATTAAAAATAATAATTCAATAAATGAAAATATTACACAATATTCTGCTGGAGATTATAATATTTACTTAAATCAAAATGGATTAAAAAGAAATTATTATCTTCATATCCCTCCAAATTACAATAAAAATATTCCTACGCCTCTTATATTAAATCTTCATGGAGGTGGTGGTGGAGGTAAAGGTCATCAAACAACTTCTAAAATGAATAAAGAATCGGATAAAAGTGGTTTTATTGTTGTTTATCCTAATGGTATGAGAAGAGATGGTAATTCATATAAACTTTATCAACGATTTTGGAATATTGGTGAAGGGCCAAATGGTTTTTATTATGATAATAAAGATAAAATATCTAAAAATAATGATATTGAATTTATTAAAAATATTCTTGATGATTTAGAATTAAAATTGAATATTGATAAAAAAAGAATTTATTTAACTGGCCTTTCAAATGGAGGAATATTATCTCAAGAAGTTGCATGTAAATTTAGTGATAAAATTGCTGCTATTGCTCCAGTAAGTGCTCCTTTTTGGACCTTTCCAGAAAATTGTAATTTGAAAAGACCAATTTCAGTCATACTTTTTCAAGGATTAGAAGATGTTTGTGCCCCTTATGAAGGAGGAATTTCTCAATGTAGTTCAAAACAAGGTATTAGTCGAAAATTTATATCAGCTCAAGATACCTTAAATATTTGGAAAGAAAAAAATAAATGTTCAAAACAAGGAGAGATAACTTATAAAAATAAATCAGTTGAATGTAAAACATATTCTTGTTTAGAAAATAGTGAAGTTAGTTTATGTACTATCAAAGATGGGGGACATACTTGGCCAGGAGGAACTCCTTATTCTATTCCGGGAGTTAACATTGGAAAAACAACTCAAGATATAAATGCTAATCAAGTTATGTGGCAATTTTTTAAAAATCATCCAATCAAGTAATTTAAATTTTTATAAGATTATTTTAAATATAAAATAGATTTATTCTATATCTAAAATCCATTTATAAGTTTTCGAAAAAATATCTCTTTTCCAAAAAGGAGTAATATCTCTTATCAATTTATCATAACGTTTTTCACTATTTTCATATTCTTTAATTAAATCTAAAGTTGTTGACAAAAAATCTTCATCATATAAAGTGATTCTTTTTTCCATAGGAAAAACTAGTGATTTAACATTTCTTGGTTTTTTATCTTTCCCAGTTTTATATACTGCAAATGGAGATAAGGAAAATAAACTTATATAAATTAAATTTTAATCTGTTAAAACCTTTGAAGTAATTTTTCTAAATTCTAATCTTTGTTTTCTTAAAAGAATTTTTTCAATTGTGTTTGGACGATTAATCTTTACCATTTTTATTTTTATTAAATAAAAAACAAATAGTTTAAAAATTGTTATATTTTATAAAATACATGATAGAGATGATTATAAACCCTAAGAATGCTGAAAAAGGTCCTTGGAAAATGTTTTTCATAGGAATAATTTATGCTTCACTTTCATTATTACTTACACATTTCTTTTTTTCAAAAGAAGGGGTTCTTTCGCAATATTCTGGAATGATTGTTGTGACTTTTACAGTAATGTTTTCATTACCTTATATGTATTATATGATAAAACAAGAAGAGGCTGAAGATGAACTAGCCGAAGGAATTTTTAGTGTATTAAAAGTTCATAAAGATGCACTTTATAGTTTCATGTGGCTTTTTTTTGGATTCATAATTGCCTTTTCTTTTTGGTTTATAATACTTCAAAATTCAATTCTTTTTAATGCTCAAATAGAAACTTATTGTAGAATAAATAATCCTGGGAATATAGGTGACTGTGTCTCAAGATATAATTTTCAACAAAAAATAATTCCCACTGGTGCGGCAACAAAAGAAATGAGATTTCTCTCTATTTTAGAAAATAATGTTTATGTTATGATTTTCACATTAATATTTTCATTAATATTCGGAGCAGGAGCCATATTTGTATTAGCATGGAATGCAAGTGTTATAAGTGCAGCTATTAGTGTGTTTACAAATTATCAAATAGAGGAAATACCTTTAGGAATTTTAAGATATATGATACATGGATTTCCTGAAATTGCAGCATATTTTGTAACTGCTTTAGCAGGAGGGATTTTTGGGGTTGGAATATTAAGAAATGGTTTTAAAAATGGAAAACTATTAAGAATAATTGAAAATACAATAATCTTACTTTTCATATCAATAATTATTTTAATAATAGCAGCACTTTTAGAAGTTTATATTACACCTCTTTTATTTAAATAAAATTTATTTAACAAGGTTTAAATATGTATATTTTGTCCATAAATAATGGTTAAATTTATATGTAAAAATTGTAATTATAACTTTGATTCAAATTCTTTAGAAGAGAAAAAAATTTGCCCTTATTGTGGAAAAAGAGAATCTGAAAAAGAAAAAAGTGCTGAAGAATTAATAAAAAATATGTGATTAAAATGGAATCTGATGAAATTCTTAAAATTAGAAAAGAGAAAGCAATTAAGTTTTTAAAAGAGAAAAAAGAGTGGGTATATTATTTAATTTTAGGTTTTTTTATTTTTCTAAGTGTTTATATAAGAACAAGAAATCTTTCAAAATTAAAAGATGTTGCAACTGGAACTTGGACTCTTGGTCCTGATTTAGATCCTTTTCTTTTTTTAAGATGGGCAAAATATATTGTTGCTAACGGAAAACTTTTTATTTATGATAGTATGAGAAATGCTCCATTATTAAAAATCTGTTCTGGAATAACTTGCAATCCAATTAATACTGCAAGTGAAATGAAACTACTTCCCTACTTGATTGCTTGGTTTTATCATGTATTATCATTTTTCTCGAATAATATTAGTGTGACTTATGCTGCAATAATTTTTCCAGTATTTATGGCAGGACTTACAGTAATTGCTTTTTTTCTTTTTGCAAGAAAAATATTTTATAAAGAATCTAAAGAAATAAGAAATATAATTGCATTGATAGCAACAGGTTTGTTTATAGTTATCCCATCGTTACTTCCAAGAACAATAGCAGGAATTCCTGAAAAAGAATCGGCAGCTTTTTTCTTTATGTTCTTAGCTTTTTATTTTTTCATTGAAGCATTCACATCTAAAAAATTAAAAAAAGGATTAATATTTAGTGTTCTTGCAGGAGTTTCAACAGGACTTATGGCTTTAGTTTGGGGAGGATTTATCTTTATATTCTTCACAATTCCTATTGCAGTATTAATTGATTTTATTATGGGTAAAGTGAGAAAAAAAGAATTATTGATTTATGCTACTTGGATATTTTCTTCATTTATTATAATGACGCCTTTTTCTACAAGATATAGTATAAAAAATTTAATTGTATCTACTTCAACAGGTTTGGGAATTGAGATATTGGGAATTATTGGAATAAGTATATTAATAATAAATTTTGAAAGAAAAAATAAAAAACTTTTAGAATTAAGAAGAAAAATAAAACTTCCTAAGGAAATTTTTTCAGTAATATTATCTATTTTAATTATCTTAATAATTATATTAATTCTTCTAGGACCTAGTTTTATTATTGGACAAATGACAAATATAAAAAACTCTTTAATAAGTCCACAGGTAACTAGATTTGGATTAACTGTTGCTGAAAATAAACAACCTTATTTCATAAATGATTGGAAAAATAGTTTTGGTCCTATTTTCAAAAAGATTCCTTTATATTTTTGGTTATTTTTCTCAGGAGCTATTGCATTATTTGCACATTTAATAAGAAAAATTAACAAAAAAGAAAAAATAATTTTATTAGGAGCATACACTATTTTTCTATTTAGTATAATATTCAGTAGATATTCTTCTTCGAGTAAACTAAATGGAACTAGTGGTTTAAGTTTAACTGTTTATTTTGGAGGAGTTATATTTCTATTAATTTCTTTCTCTTATATTTACTATAAGAAATATCATGAAAAAACATTTTCTGATTTTAAAAAATTTAATTTTTCATATATTCTTTATTTCTTAATTTTAACTTTAGGGATAATTGGTGCAAGAGGGGGAATAAGACTAATAATGGTTTTAGGTGCAGTAAGTCCAGTTGTTGTTGCTTTTCTTATTGTGAAATCTTCAGAAAAATTCTTTAAAGAAAAAGATGATACATTAAAAATAATTATTGGTATTATAGCATTAATAATTATTCTTGCATCTATTTTTACTTTTTGGACATATTATAAAACAGATATAAATACTGCAACTAATTTTGCACCAGGACCATATCAATGGCAATGGCAGAAAGCAATGTCATGGGTTAGAGAGAATACAACTCAGGATGCAATATTTGCTCACTGGTGGGATTATGGATACTGGGTCCAGAGTATTGGAAAAAGAGCTACCATTCTTGATGGAGGAAATGCAATAGTTTACTGGAATCATTTACTTGGAAGATATGTTTTAACTGGAACTGATGAAAATAAATCTTTAGAATTTTTATACACTCATGATGCAACTAATTTACTAATTGATTCTAAAGATATAGGAAAATATACTGCCTATGCAAGTATAGGAAGTGATGAAAATTATGACAGACTGTCTTGGATTTCCACTTTTTTAATGGATGAAAAACAAACTGTTGAAAAAAATAACGAAACAATTTATATTTATAGGGGTGGAAGTTTAGTTGATGAAGATATAATTTGGAAAGAGAATGGAAAAGAAATTTTTCTTCCTCAAAAAGCAGCAGGAATAGGTGCAATTATTTTGAAAAAAAATTCCAAAGGAGAAATACAACAACCAAGTGCAGTATTTATCTATAATGGAAAACAATACAATATTCCATTAAGATATGTTTATTTTAATAATTCTCTTAAAGATTTTAAATCAGGATTAGATGCAGGAATATTTCTTTTTCCAAAAATAAATAACATTCAAAATGGTAGAATAAAGATAAATAATGAAGGTGCATTATTTTATTTAAGTGGAAGAACAATTCACTCTCAATTATCTAAGTTATATTTATTTAATCAGAAATCAGATTATTTCAAACTTGCTCATGTAGAAAATAATTATTTTATTGATTCTTTAAAATCTCAAGGAGTAAATATTGGAGAATTTGTATATTATAATGGATTTCAAGGACCTATAAAAATATGGAATATTACTTATCCCAAAGATATGAAAATAAATAAAGAATATTTAAAAATTAATTTTCCAGATAAAAAACTTGAAATAGCTAAGCCTGGAGAATATTAATATGATTAATCTTATTTTAATTATTCCTGTATTACTTGGATTTATTATAACACTTTTATTTATTCCTGTATGGATTAAAAAAGCAAAAAGGGCAGGACTTGTTGGAAAAGATATGCATAAATTATCTGATAAAAAAATATCTGAAGCAGGAGGAATTCCAGTAATTTCAGGGATTTCTTTAGGAATTCTTGGTTACATAGCAATAAAAACTTTTTACTTTCAATCCAACACAAATTTAATAGAAATATTATCTTTATTTAATGTAATAATAATAATTTCATTTATAGGATTTATTGATGATATACTTGGATGGAAAATTGGACTTACAAAAAGAATGAGGATATTTTTCTTAATTTTTGCTGCAATACCTTTAATTGTTATTAATGCAGGAGTTTCTGAAATGATGGGAATAGAATTTGGTTTATTATATCCTTTATTTTTTATACCTTTAGGAATTGTTGGAGCATCAACAACTTTTAATTTTCTTGCAGGATATAATGGGCTTGAAACAAGTCAAGGAATAATAATCCTAACTACATTATCTGTTGTTACATGGTATACTGGAAATAGTTGGTTAAGCATAATTTCATTAATAGTTGTTTTCTCGTTAATTGCATTTTATCTTTTTAATAAATATCCTTCAAAAATATTTCCTGGTGATGTTCTCACATATCCTCTTGGAGCATTAATCGCAGTCATTGCTATTTTAGGAAATATAGAAAAAATTGCTATCTTCTTTTTCATTCCTTATATTATAGAAACAATATTAAAATTAAGAGGAAAATTAAAAAATGAAAGTTTTGCTAAATTAAATAAAGATGGAAGTTTAGACATGCCTTATAATAAATTTTATGGTTTAGAACATTTAGCAATTTACATACTTAAAAAAGTAAAGAAAAATAAAAAAGTTTATGAAAAAGAGGTAGTATATTTGATAAATGGATTCCAAATTTTAATTATAATTTTAAGTTTGATAATTTTTAAAAATTCTATATTTTAATATGATAAAAAAATTTATTTCTAGTGAGTTAGGTAAAGGAACAATAGTTTTATTTATAACAATAAATATTTACAATTTTCTTAATTTCTTTTTTCATTTTGCTATGGGAAGAATGTTAGGACCAGTAGATTATGGAACTCTTGCTGTCTTAATGTCAATTGTTTATATTTTTGGAGCTCCTGCAGAAGCAATACAAAATATAATCTCAAAATACACTTCAAAATTCTCGGTTAAAAAAGAATATGGAAAAACAAAATTTTTATTTAAAAAATCTTTGACTAAAGCTTTAAAATGGTCTTTTATTCTTTTTATTATTTTAATAATTCCTTCATACTTTTTATCAATTTTTCTTAATATTGAATTTTCTTTAATTTTAATTACTAATCTTATGTTATTTGTATTTCTTACAGTTCCTATTGCAAGAGGAACGCTTCAAGGAGGGAAAAAACTTTCCCAATTGGGTATTGGTATGATTATAGAAGCTATTATCAAACTTTTAGTTGCAATCATTTTAGTTATTCTAGGATTCAAAGTATTTGGAGCAATAATTGGGGTTTTAATAGGAGTTGGTTTTGGATTTATAGCATTAGTTTATTTTAATAAAAATATTATAAAAGTAAAAGAGAAAAAAGTTCAGTTTAAAAAAATGTATTCTTATAGTATTCCTTATTTTGTTTCAATGATAGTTATTCTTCTTGTTTTAAGTATAGATATAATTCTTGCAAAAAGATTTTTTTCTCCAAAATTATCTGGAGAATATGCAGTTTTATCTATGTTGGGAAAAATAATATTTTTTGGGACAATTGCAATAAGTAAGGCTATGTTTCCATTAACTTCTGAAAAACATTATAATAAAGAACATTCTGGAGGATTATTCAAAAAATCTGTAATTATAGTTATCTCCCTTTGTTCTATTTCAATATTTTCCTACTTTTTATTTCCCAAATTAATAATATCCTTATTATATGGAAGACAATATCTTGAAGTTGCACCTTATTTAGTTTATTCTGCAATTGCTATGAGTTTTTTATCATTAAGCAATCTCATATTAATATATGGATTATCTATTAATAAAATAAAAAAATCTTATTATCTTTTTTTATTTTTAATAATTGAAATAATTTTATTATTCTTATTTCATAATACTCTTAAAGAATATATATTTGCTGTTATGATCTCCAATATAATTTTATTTATAGGAAGTTTTTTAATCATTAAATCTAAAAAATAATAATGGAAACTAATAAAATAAGCATAATAATTCCTGCGCATAATGAAGAAAAAAGAATAGGAAAAACTCTTGAAGAATATCTTTCTTATTTTAAAATTTTAAAAAAACAAAAAATTCTTGATTTTGAAATAATTGTTGTTCTAAATGCGTGTAAAGATGATACTTTGAAAGTTGTTCAAAAATATAAATGTAATGAGTTAAAAATAATAGAATTTGAACGAGGGGGAAAAGGATTTGCAATAATTAAAGGATTTAAAGAAGCACTTAATAATAATCAAATAAAATTTATGGGATTTGTTGATGCAGATCTTGCAACACCTCCAGAATCTTTTCATGAATTAATTAAAAATATAGGAAATCATGAAGGGATTATTGCAAGTAGGTGGATGAAAAAATCATATATAAAAACACCTCAAACCATTACAAGAAAAATTACAAGCAAGGGATTTAATTTTTTAGTTAGAAGCATTTTATTTTTACCATATAAAGATACTCAATGTGGGGCAAAACTTTTTACAAGAGAATCTATTGAAAAAATTATAGATAATATGATATTAACCTTATGGGCCTTTGATATTGATTTGCTTTATAATTTTAAAAAAAATAATTTTAAAGTAAAGGAAATTCCTACAATATGGGAAGACAAAAGAGATTCAAAATTAAATCTTGTTAAAGTTCCATTTAAAATGTTCTCATCAATAATTAGATTAAGATTATATTATTCTCCTTTCAGATTTATAGTTTTGATTTATGATAAATTACCTGATAAAATAAAAATACATAAAATTTAATGTAATTAAAAAAAACCTTCTTATTTAATTATTTTAAAACAAAAGATTAATAAAAGATTTCTTTAATTATTTTATATGGAAACATTAGATTATTATGATTATTGGTATAACCAAAAACAAAAGAAAAAACTTCTTCCCAGAGAAGAAAAATCATTAAAATTAATTAGTAAATTAAAATTATCTAAAAAAACAAAATTTCTTGATATTGGATGTGGAAATGGGAAATTTTTAACAGCAGTAAAAAAAATATTTAATATAAATTGTCAAGGTATTGAATATTCTAAACAAGCTATTAAAATTTGTAAAGAAAAAAAATTAAATGTTAAATTTAGAGATATTGAAAAAAAGTTTCCTTATAAAAATAATTCTTTTGATATAATTTATGCAGGAGAAATAATTGAACATTTATATAACCCAGATAATTTTTTAGAAAAATGTTATAAAATATTAAAAAAAGATGGAAAAATAATAATTACAACTCCAAATTTAACTAACTGGTATAATAGAATTCTTTTTTTATTTGGAATACAACCAATATTTATTGAAACTAGCACAAAAAGCAAATTTGTCGGAGCAGGAATTTTAAAAAAATTAAAACAAGATGACAAGCCTATTGGACATTTAAGAATATTTAATTATCAGGCATTAAAAGATATTTTAGAATTAAATAAATTTAGAATTATTGAAATAAATGGTGTTGAATTTGAATATTTTCCAAAAAAATTTCTTTTTTTAGATAGATTTTTTAACAAATTTACGAAATTATCTTCTGGATTTGTATTAATTGCTAAAAAGATATGATTATCTTTTAATTCTTAGATTCCAACCTTTTTTTGTATCTATTTTTTTAAATTGTGCTACAAAAGATGCAATAAAAGTTAAAACTATCCAAAAAAATACTAAAAATAATATTTTATAACCTTTTTTTAAAGATTCTTTACACATATAAAATATTAAATTAGACATTCCTTCTTTAAAAATATCGCTCGTTCCTTCTCTGGAAATTTTTACCTGTTTTCTTGCCATCGCAGTTCTTACTTTTTGTTTAAATAAATCTTTTATAGAAATAGAATTATAGACTGCAATCATTCTTGGAAGATTTATATCTTCAAATAAAACAATTTTGTAACCTTTTTTCATTATATCAAAAGTTCTTTCAAAATCATCTCCTAGAGTATTATTTTCTTTGTAAAGTTTTTTTCTAAAAATATTTGTGAGAAACATTGCTGGTTCTTTAATATATTTTATTTTATCTTTAGTATAAGTTAATTTTTCCTTTTGAAAATTTATCCAAAAATAAGAACTATAAGCAACCATTTTGTAACCAATATTTCCTCTTTTAATCTTTATTTTTTCCCATTCAACAGGATAAGCATCTGCAATTCCCCCTATTTCTTCTTTATCAAATATCTTAATAATTTTATTAATACCTTCAGGATATTTTGTAGAAATTAGCCAATCAGCATCATTAATTATAATTATCTCACCTTTAGCTTTTTTTATAATTTTGTTTACAACTGCAGGTTTTCCTTTTCTTTCATTTAAAATAAAATATTTAAATATTTTAGAATATTTTTCAGAGAATTCCTTAACAATACTTTCTGTTTTATCTGTACAACCATCAAGACCTAAAATTACTTCGTATTTAGAATAATTTAAATTAACAAGATTATTCAAAGTTTTTCTAATTATCTTTTCTTCATTATGTACTGGAACTAAAAAACTTATCATTTTTTTAGAAGAATTTTTTACCATATATTTCAACAATTAATTAGAGTATATTAAGATTTATATTATTTATGAATAATTTTATTAATTTCCTTTATAAATTTTTTTTGAATAAATTCATGTGAAAAAATTTTAGAAGAATTTAAAATTTTTTCTCTATTTTTTCTTTTAAAATCCTCATTAATGCATAAATCAATTTTTTTTGCAAAATCCTTTAAATCATAAGGTTTTGCATAGTAACCATTAATTTTATCTTTTATCTGTTCAGTAGGTCCTGCCCCATCTTCCCAAACAACAACTGGTGTTCCACAAGCTAAAGATTCAGCCGGAACAAGTCCAAAATCTTCTCCAGGAGTTGGATAAGCTAAAATTTCTGCATTAGAATAATATTCAACTAACTTATTTGTATTAAGTCTTCCTAAAAAATTTATTTCAATTTTATTTTTAGATGCAAGTTTTTTTAATTCTCTAATATAATTTTCATTTCCACTTCCAGATATATATAAAGGTAATTTATTTTTTGAATAAACTAAAGAATTAATTAACCAATCAAATTTTTTATCAGGAATTATCCTTCCTGGAGAAAAGATATATTTTTCTTTAATTTTTTTCTTTGAAGGATTAAATATTTTATCTAAATCGGGATATAGGCATACTGAATTAACATTATAATTCTTATCTATTTTATTCTTAGTAAAATTACTATTTGAAAATATTAAAGAATTTTCTTTTACTAATTTTTTATCCAATTTAGAAAGTATTGGTCCTAAAATCCAAGATAAGATAACTGCTAATTTCCTCTCAAAAGTATTTGCCCATTCTAACTTATCTTTTCCCTTTAAATAAAGAAAATTTGGGAGATGATTCATATAAAAAATCTTTTTCTGTTTTTTATTTCTTATAAGAAAACTAGCAGGAAAACTATAACTAATAAATAAATCTATTTTATATTTTTTTAATTTATTAAAACCTAAAAAACAAGATAATAAATTAATCCATAAATAACTTGATTTAAAAAAAGGTAATTCATAAACTTTTATTTTTTTTGATTTTAAAAAATCTTTCATTTCATCCCCAAGATGACAAGTTAAAATAGACACTTCATGACCTTCTTTCATTAAAAAATCTGCATGATTTGTAATAAGTCTTTCTATCCCTCCATTTTCTTGAAGAAATTCATAAATAAGAGTAATTTTCATATAAAATATTAAAAAAAAGTATTAATAAAGATTATTGTACAAATTTATAAATTACTACTGCTGGTTTTTGCCTTTCTGAATCAAAAAACCACGCATTTATTAATTTTAGAGAATTATTATTTTCTACAGGATAACTATAAATATATTTTGGCAATTGATTAAATCCATGAATAATTAAAAAAGTTGGATTTTTTTCCTTAATCATATTCTCAAATTCTGTTTTATTTTGAGGAAGAGAATAAGTATTTCTTTCTGCATAATAAATACTATACAGCTCAGCATAAGAGGAAATAACTGTATCTTTTTCGTTACTATTTTCTTTTAACCATAAAAATGCATTTTTCATTTGAGAATAAGAATCTTTTTTCTGAATTATTAAACTATTTGAAAATTTTATTTGGGAATATGCTCCCAAAAATAAAACTAAGATAATAAAAATTATAATAAATTCTTTTTTATATTTTCCAAGATATTCTGATACAGAGATTATACCAATTGCTGAAAAAAAGACTAAAGGAATTATTGAAAATAACAACCACCTATCTTCTGCGCCTTTTATATAAAAAATGAAAAATGAAAAAATAACTAAAAATATTATTAATAATAAAGCATTTCCTTTTAATCTTTGTTTTTTCTTTATTAAATCAAATCCTAAAATTAATTCAATTAAAATAATTATTAACCCAATTAAGAAAAATATAAAAAATACAGTTTTTAAATAAACTGAAATAAAATTTAAAATATTAAACGCAAACTTGGAAGAAACAGCTTCAACATAAGATGAATTAGGTAAAATTGATTTATATCTTATTATATTAGATAAAAAGAAAATTAGAAGAGGAGAAATTCCTAAAAAACCCCCAATCCAAAAAGATTTTTGTTTGAGAATACTAAAACCTTTAAAAATAAATATTGCAAATAAATATGCAAATAAAATTAATCCATTAGGATATCTTAAAAAAATTGCAATAGATATAGCAAATAAAGATATTGAAAAATATTTAACTTTAAAGTTAGTTTTCTCTGATAAAATAAAATAATACAAACTAATTAAGATGAAAAATAAAGAAGGAACTCCTGTAAGTAAACGCATAGAATAAAATAAATGTATCCATATTGTTGAAAAAATAAATGCAGAGACTAATCCCACTTTCTTATTATATAGTTCCTTCCCTATTAAGAAAATAAGAAAAACTGAAAAAAATGAAGGTAAAATTATTAATATAAATTTAATCAATTCTTCAGAAAAATTTATTCTTAATAAAATAGACCATAAAAAAGGCAATAAAAACGGGCGAATAAATTTTTCCCCAGATAAGGCTACACTACTTCTAAATTTATGAATAACTAAATCTTTAGCAATACTACCATAAGCAGTTTCATCCCACCAAAGAGGTTGTCCAGAAGTGATAAAAAAATAATATAATCGAATAAATAACGCAAAAGCTAAAATTCCTATTAAAATTAAATTAGTTTTATCTTGAAAATAATCTTTAATCTTTTTCTTAATATATTCTTTTCTTTTATCAATTTTATCTAAATCTTCAGACATAATAAAATTAAAATAAATGAGTTTTTATTTGTTTTTGTTCTCTAAAAAAGAGTTGGCTTTGATAATTTCTTCATCTAATCCTTGAATAAAATCTAAATCCATAAATTCTTCAAGAGAAACCCATTTAAAATCTTCAACTTCCAAATTTTTTATAATTTTATCAGAAAAAACCTCAACTAAATAAGAAATTCCTAAAGTTTTTTTTCCATCAGGTCTATCATAAGAATAATTGTAAATTTGAGTTATAATATTTTTTAAATCTAATCCTGTTTCTTCTCTTAATTCTCTCTTTAACGCCTCTTTATTTGTTTCTTCATTTTCAACAATGCCTCCTGGAAAAGCCCATTTTCCTTTGTGAATCTCCTCATTCTTTCTCTTAATCACTAAAAATTTATTTTTTAAAGGATGTTTTACAATTGAATTTACAACCTTAACTAAATTCTTATTATTAATCTCTTCTATAACATTTAATACTTCTAAAGATGAAATACTTTTTGTGAGTTCTTCTGAATACTTATCCATTTTTTCCGGAAAAAAATCTTTTAAATAAGGTGAAATTATTTTTTTAAGCAAACCATAACCTTCAATTTCATTAGGACTAGAAACAAAAAATAATCCAATAGTTTTTTTTCCTAATGCTAAAGATATATGCAATGCCAGACTATCTGAACAAACAACAAAATTACATAAATTAATAAGAGATGCAAATTCTAAAATTGAATTATCTGGATTGTTTCTATAAATTTTTATTCCTTTTTTAGATAATTCTTTAAATAAAATTTCATGCTCTTTTTTTTCATTAGGGCCTCCAAAAATAATTATTTCATAATTTTTATTTTTTGCTTTAATTATAAAATTCTTTAAATTTTCTTTATGCCATTTTTTTGAAGGCCATCTAGAAGAAGCACCAATATGAACTCCAATTAATTTTTCTTTTTTAAGATTATTAATTTCTAGAAATTCATCTGCATATTGTTTATATTTATCTGAAAAAGGAATCTTAGGTAATTGTTTTTTATAAGGCAATTCTGCCACTTCAAACATCATTTCTTGATATGTTTTAGTATTTTTCTTCTTTAAATCATCATCAAATAAAGTATTAAGATAATATTCTGATTGAAAATTAAAAGCAGCAGGATATCCTCCTTCAGAGTAAAATCCATATTTCTTCTTTGAATTCATCTTTGAGGTAAAAGTTGTTGCCTCATCATCTATATCAAAATTATATAGTTTATCAAATTCATCTTTTATTTCAGAATTAATAATAAGAGTTTTGTCTACATAAGGACTTGAATTAACAATTTCAACCGCATTTTTATTAGTAACCCAACTTATTTCTGAATCAGGATATTTTTCTTTAAGTGCTTTTGCTAAAGGTAAAGTTCTTACTACATCTCCCAAAGCACCTAATTTAATAATCATAATTTTTATCATAGTTAAATTTAAAATCTATATGTATTTTTAAGGGTTATGAAGGATAAATTAAAAATATATATAGCAGGAAAAATTAGATCTAAAACAGAAAGAGAAAGACTTGAAAATGTTGATAAATTATGTAAATCTCTAGGTTTTGAAACTTTTTTGCCTCACAGAGATGTTGGTTTAGCAAAAAACATTAAAGATGTTAAAAAAATTTTTGAAGGAGATATTAAGAAGGGATTTAGAAATTGTAATCTAATCATAGCTGTTCTTGATGGCTTAAGTGTAGGTGCCGGAACTTCATGGGAATTAGGATATGCTTATTCAAAAAAAATACCTGCAATTGGTTTAAAAACAGATGAACCAATTGAAGAAGCTTTGGAATATTTAAGTGCTATATTAATTGGATCTATGGAATTTGTAAATTCGTTAAAAGAATTAGAAAAAAAATTAAAAGAATTAATCTAAAGGTTTAGTTGAATTTATTTCAGTAGTCCTCCAACCATCAACATAATTTTTCTTTCTTTTTAAATCTCTAAATGCTTTAAAATAAATATAAAGCCTTGCAAAATAAAGTTCAACTGTCCAAAAAAATTCTTTTAAAGTTCTTGGTTGAAATATTACAAAAAGTGCTCCTTCTTTTATTTCTCCAAAAAAAGATTTTGTTCTTTGCATATTAGGAGCAAGATTATTCAAATTTTCATGCCCTTTAATATTTCTTATCTTTTGATTTGACCAATCTTTCCAATTAGATGGATTTTTCACATAAACTTCTGCTTTTTCTGCATAATAAATTTTAAATCCTTTTCTCCAAAACAAATAAGGAATTATGCTATCTTCAGATGCTTTTAAAGGGAAATTTTGTATAACCCCATTTCTTATTGCAAATAAATATCCTGAACATTCAAAAAATTTCTTTTGATAAGATAATTTTCTTCTAACATTATCAATTCCTTTAAAAAGAATATTAGACCAGTAACCATATTTTGTTTTTCTTGAATCTAATGAAACTGGTTTTCCAGTAACACAACCTATTTTTTTATTTTTAAAACACTTCGTTATTTCAGAAACTGTATTTTTAGAAACAAAAACATCTCCATCAGTTAAGATAAAAATATCATCAAGATTATCTGAAAAATTTTCTTGAAATAAAATATTTAAAGCATAACTCTTTCCTTCTCCAGGATCTAAAAAAAATTCAACTTTCTTATTTTTGATCTTACTTTTAATTTCTTTAAGAGAACTTTCAAAAGGATCTACAACAATTATTTTGAACTTCTCATTAATATTTTGATTCAAAAAAGTTTTTACTGCTCTTATCGTGGCCTTAGGCTCTTTATAAGAAGTAATTATTATAATTATCATTTTAAATTTTTTCTATAGGATAATCTTCAGGTCTTATTATAATTAATTTTTCACCTTTTTCTGTCTGTGCTTCAATACGACATTTTCTTTTTCCATGTTTGCCTATATTTGAAATTTCAAATTCAATTATCTCATAAATTTTCCCTGCAATTTTTATTTTATCTTCTTTCTTGAGTTCTTTAGCTTGTTTTTTCATATCTAAAATATTGTGATTATACTTATAAAGTTTGCTGAGTAAAACTTTATATGAATCAAAAAAATGCAATTGTTTTATGTTCAGGAGGAATAGATAGTATTACAACAACATATTATGTTAAAAAAAAATTAAATTATAAAAAGATAATTTTGCTTTTCTTTGATTATGGTCAAAGAGCTGTTAAAGAAGAAAGAAAAGCAGTAAAAAATTATTCTAAAAAAATAAAAACAGAGTTTATAGAAATAAAATTAAATTTTTTTAAAAATATCAATAGTTTATTATTGAATAAAAATAAAAAAGTTAAAAAAATAACAAAAAAGAATCTAAAAAATACAAAAAAAGAATCTAAAAAATGGTATGTTCCTTGTAGAAATATTGTTTTTTTAACTATTGCATTATCAATTGCTGAGGGAAAATATATTAATAAAAAAGAAATAAATGATATATTTGTAGGATTCAAACAAGAAGGTAATGAGGGGTATTTAGATACAACTCCTCAATTTGTTAAAATAATGAACTTATTAGGTAAAAATTCATGTTCAGGAAAATTTAAAATAAGAGCTCCTTTAATTAATAAAGATAAAGAAGATATAATAAATTTAGGATTAAAATTAGGAATTGATTTCGAAAATACTATTAGTTGTTATTCGCCGATAAATAAAATCCATTGTGGAAATTGCCTTGCATGTACTCTAAGAAAAGAGGGGTTTCGTTGGTCTGGAAAAAAAGATTTGACTAAATATAATTCTAAAATTATTCAATCAGATAAAAATATAAACCATATTAAAGAAATATATAAATGAAAATTATACAAATTAATAGTTTTTCATTTTCTAAGCTTTTAAAAAATTTTGAAAAGGAAATATATTCTAACTGGTACGCTCAAGTTGCTTTTCAATTAAAAAAATATTATCCTAAACTAAAAATAGAAGCATGGACTTTAGAAAAGAACTATAAAAAAGAAAAAAGAAAAAATGTTAAAAAAATAAAATTTAGAATTTTTCCAACAAATATTTCAATAAGACATAGTATGGAAATTTCGCTGAAAATGCTCAAAGCTCTTAAAAAAGAAATTAAAAATTCTGAAAAAAATAATGAAAAATTAATAATTCATTTTCACGAATATCATACATGGCAAACATATCTTATATTATCCTTAATAAAGAAACATAAAAACCTAAAAATTATTGGTCAACATCACGGAGCAAGGAGTCCTTTTAAAAATATTATAAAATATAAACGCCTTTTCTTATTTCTTCCTTTAATAATTTTAATGCAAGCCAGTGAATATTTCTTATTTAGACATATAGATTTTTTTTATTACCAAAGTAAAGAAGAAGAAAATTATCTTAAAAAAATAGTTTCAAAATCAAAAATTAGATTTCAAACTATAGGAATAAATAATGAATATTTTAGATATGTTAATAAAAAATATGCTAAAAAAAAGTTAAATTTAGATTTGAATAAAAAATATATTTTATATCTTGGAAGAATTAAAACAACTAAAGGAATAAAGGAACTTCTTGATGCATTTAAGGAAATTAAGAATAAAAATATAAAATTACTTTTGGTTGGAGAAGGTGTTGATTTTAAAAAATATAAAAAATATTCTGAAGAAGAAAATATAGAAAATATAAAATTTATTGGTCCAAAATATGGGAAAGAAAAGATTTTATATTTATCAGCCTGTGATATTTTCGTTCTTCCAAGTTACACTGAAGGAGCATCTGTTGCAGTAATGGAAGCAATGGCAAAAAATCTCCAAATTATTACTACAAATGTGGGGGGACTTCCAAAAACATTAATGAATGGAAAAGCAGGTATATTAATAAATCCTTACTCTCAAGAAGAAATAACCCATGCTATAAACAAAATATTAAAAAAGGATAAAAAAGATATTAAAAAATACGCTGAAAGATTTAAATGGAATAAAATAATTAAACAAACTTATCATGATTATATAAAATGAAAAAACTTACTGAAAAAGATATTTGTATAGTTATAGCTACTTATAATAGGGCAGAAGATATTGATAGAACTTTATCCACTTTAATCAAAAATAAAAATATTCCTGGTAAAATAATTGTAATTGATCAAAGCAAAGATAATAAAACTAAAAAAATTGTTGAAAAATTTAAAAAAAATTTACCTATAGAATATGTATTTTCAAAAATTCCTTCATCTAGTATTGCAAAAAATAAAGGAATAAATTTGGCAAAGAAAAAATTTGAATTAATACTAATTTTAGATGATGATGTAGATTTATTTGAAAATTATTTTAAAGAGGCGTTAAAAGAATTTAATAAAAGACCTAATTTAAAGTGTTTAAGTGGAGTTGATATGAGAAAAAATAAAATACCTTCAAAACTATCAACAATATGGTTAAGATTATTTTTTCTACCTTATCTAAAGAAAAATAAAGTAAAGGTTACAGGACCTTATGGAAATTCAATTATTGCTAATATAACCAAAATAATTGAGGATGTTGAATGGATTCAAGGTTTTAATATGTTTTTTAGAAAAAAAGCCTTTAATAATTATTCTTTACAAGAAATAAAAGGATATAATGTTATAGAGGATGTTGATTCTTCATATAGATTATTCAAAAAATATGGTGCAGGAAGCCTGATTATAACTCCAAAGTGTAAAACATATCATAGATATAGTAATATTGCAAGGTATAATGAGCGAAAAAGAATTTATGTTAATCATGAAGATCATCGTTATATTTTATATAAATATTTTCCAGGACTCAAAAATAGAATTAAATTTTACTGGTCAATTCTTGGAATAATATTAGGTCATCTTATTAGATCTTTAATTAAACCAACTATCCAAAATAGAACTTATCTAAAATATAATTTTAATGCAATAATTTATGCTTATAAAAATAGAAATAATATCAAAAAAGGAATAATGAGAGAATTCTTAAAAAAGAATTTATCTATGAAATAAAACTCCTTAAATAGAAGGTATTGTTCAATCATAAAAAACCTTAAAAAGTTGTTAGAGAACTCTTTTTTATAATCTCTTAAAATGAAAAGAAAAAATATTGAAAAAATTGTGCTTGTGAATCCCCCTTCACCTTTTTTAATAGATGAAAAAGTTTTCCCTAATTTAGGTATTATAAATGTTGGAACAATTCTTAAAGAAAGGGGTATGAATGTTGAAATAATTGATCTTGCTGGAGAAAAAAAATATTTAGATAAAATAAAAGAAATTGCTCTTTCAACAAATATTATTGGTTTTTCTTCCACAACTCCTCAATTTTATAACACTTTTCAATTAAATAAAGTTGCTAAAGAAACAAATCCTAATCTATTCACAATTCTTGGAGGAGCTCATGCTTCTGCTATGGCTTACTTGCCTTTAACAGACCCGAATCAAGAAGGATTAAAATCATTTGATATGATTTTTGCAGGAGAGGGGGAAGGATTTATTATAAAAGAGGGTGTCTATAAAGCCCCATTAGTTAAGAACATAGAAAATTTACCAATACCAGATAGATCCCTTATGGATATAACTTCTTATGAATACTATCTTAATGGAAAACCTACAACAACCTTGATGACTCAAAGAGGATGTCCTTTTTCTTGTAATTTTTGCTCGGGTAGAGAAATTGAAATGTATAAAAAATTTAGAATGAATTCTCCAGAGAAAATTGTTAAAGAATTAGATTATTTAAATAAAGAGTTTGGATATACTTCATTTATGTGGTATGATGATGAAATAAATATTAATATTAAAAAATTATTTAAATTGTCAAAATTATTGGAAAAAAGGCCATACATCCATAGAGGATTTGTTCGTTCAGATTTAATTCATAAAAATCCAGATTCAGTGGAAGCATTAGCTAATGCAGGATTTGTTGAATTATGTAGTGGGGTAGAAAGTGGATCTGATAAAATATTAAAACAATCTGGTAAAAGAACAAGTGTTGAAGATAATAAATTTGCTGCAAGAAAAATTATGGATAGTGGAATTAGATACAAATCATTTACAATGATTGGGCACCCTAATGAAACTTATGAAGATATAATGAAAACAAAAAAATGGATTCAAGAAGTACTCCCAGATGGATTTGATATTACTATTCTACAACCCTATCCTGGAAGTATAATTTATAATAAATCTGTACCTTCTTCAACATTTTTAGGATATAAATATGAATATAATGGATTATATTTTAATAAAATAGATTTTTCAAAAAATTCAGCATTTTTTAAAGGTAGAGCTGGAGAATATGAAAGTCAAAGTAGAACTAAAACACTAACTTCTGAAGAGTTAATTGAATTAAGAGATGAAGTTGAATTTGAATTAAAAGAAGAAAGAAAATTATAGATAAAAATGAGTGAAAAATTTAAACATAAACAAGATATTGAAAGATATAAAAAAATAAGTTCATTTTCTAAAGGAAAAATATTAAATTTAGGGAGTGATCATAGTTATGGAAAAATTGGATTAAATTCTTTTTTAAAACAAAAACATAATAAAATAGTATCTTGTGATATTGAAAAAGGTGCAGATTATGTAATAAATTTAAATGATAAAAATTGGAAAATAAATGAAAAATTTGATACAATTGTTGCAGGAGAAATAATTGAACATTTAGAAAATCCAACTCAATTTTTAAAAAATTGTTATAAATTAATTAATAAAAATGGTAGAATTGTTTTATCAACTCCTAATGCTTCTAGTTTAATCTATTTAGTAAATCCTTCTTGGTGTGTAGGGTACAATAATACTGAAAAAGAATTAATACATATACATACCTTTACAAAAACAATGATTAAACAGCTAATGAAAAAAGAAGGATTTCAAATAATTCATGAAGAATATATAAATGCGTTCTGGCATAATCCTGTTGCATGGACAATATGTAAATTTATAAAAAGATTAAGAGGAGATATATTAATTGTAGGAATTAAAAAAGAATAAAATTACTATTAAAAATTATTTTAAAATTTTATCAAAAAGTTTTTTTAATTCTTTATTTCTTTTTTGAATTGAAAATTTTGTTTTTACTATTTTTAAACTTTCTTTGGACATTTTTTCTTTTAAAGAAGGATTATTTATTAAAATCTCAATTTTCTCAGATAAATCATTTATTACTCTTTTATCTATTTTTTTAATTGTATTAATAAATTTTTTAGAACGAATATTTGTAGGATAAGAAGGATCATTGTAAGGTATGTTTTTTGAGGGTTTGATTAAAAAGGCATTTTTATTATCCTCAAGATAATCTTTTACTGCATATGTATCTAAAGCAATAATTGGTAATCCAAAAGACATTGCTTCTAAAAAAGCCATTAAAAAATAAGTATGTCCTGGCATTAAAAGAACATCTGAATCTAAATATAAATTCTGTAAATCTTCAAAAGAGATTCTTTCTTCAATAAAAATGATATTCTTTAAAGAATATTGTTTCTTAACATTTTTTGGAACAGCACATCTTACAATTAACTTAACATTTTTATATTTTTTTCTTAAAGTTTTGAAACATTCTAAAGCTTCTAATCCTCCTTTTATAAAAAAATCATTAGGGTTATTTGTTGATCCCATAAAAAGCATCTGAAATTCATTTTTTTTATTAATTCTCTTTAAATTATCAATATAGTTAAATTTAACTCCTGGCCTTATTAAAACTGTTTTCTTTAATATCTTTTTAGGGAAATTTTTTTTAAAAAAATTATAAGAAGTCTCATGGGAACAAATTATTGCTTTGCAATTATTTTTTAAAAGTTTTTTTTCTATTTTTTTTCTATTTTTAATAAAGATATTATAATTATAACCTGTTAAACAAAAAGGGTTATCAATTATATCTAACACCCATGAAGAATCTCTATAGTATATACTTCCTGTAGAAAATATAAAATCATAATTTTCTTTTCCAATATTTGATTCTTTATGTAAGATATTTTGTAATATATCTATTTTAAATATATTTCTAAAAAGTTTATATATTATTTTCAAAATATATATTTTTTTTACAAAAAATATAAATCTATATCTCTTGTTAATAGGATTTTTATTAAAAAAGTATCCTTTTGGAGGATTAGACAAAAAAGTTTTATAAGCAGAATGCAAAGGATATATAGATGGATAAAATAAGCTTCTTTTTTTATTTTCCTTTATCATATTTGTTACAAAAGATAAATGTTTTTAAATATGATTAAATTTAAGTTTTAATAAAAAATTATTTTAAAAAATGGAAATTAAAGAAATTCAAAAAATAGATGTTTGTGAAAAAAATAAAAGAGCATTAATTACAGGAATTACTGGACAGGATGGAAGTTATCTTGCAGAATTACTTCTTAAAAAAGGATATGAAGTTTATGGAATTGTTCGGAGAAGTAGTTCTTTTACAACTGAAAGAATTAATCATATTTTTATTGATCCTCATAAAATATCTTCACTTCATTTAATTTATGGAGATATTACTGATGGAAGTAGTATTTCTAACATAATTAGAAAAGTTATGCCTAATGAAATTTACAATTTAGCTGCACAAAGCCATGTAAGGATTAGTTTTGATATTCCAGAGTATACTTCTGAAGTTGATGCTCTTGGAACTTTAAAAATCTTAGAAGTAATAAGAAATTTTTGCCCTGATACTAAATTTTATCAAGCCTCTTCCAGCGAAATGTTTGGAAAAGTTCAAGAAGTTCCTCAAAATGAAAAAACCCCCTTTTACCCTCGTAGCCCATATGGTTGTGCAAAAGTATTCTCTTATTGGATAACTAAAAATTATAGGGAAAGTTATAATTTATTTGCTTGTAATGGTATTTTATTTAATCATGAATCTGAAAGAAGGGGGAAAAATTTTGTTACAAAAAAGATAACAAGAGGATTATCTAGAATTAAATTAGGCATAGAAGATAAACTATATCTAGGAAATTTGGATGCGAAAAGAGATTGGGGACATGCAAAAGATTATGTAAAAGCTATGTGGTTAATGTTACAACAAGATAAACCTGAGGATTATATTATTGCAACAGGAGAAAATCATTCGGTTAGAGAATTTGTTGAATTATCTGCTAAAAAACTAGGATTTAATCTAGTATGGGAAGGTAAAGGACTTGATGAAAAAGGAGTTGATAAAAATACAGGTAAAATTATTATTGAAATTGATTCAAGATATTTTAGACCTGCAGAAGTTGAAAACCTTTTAGGAAATCCAACAAAAGCAAAAAATAATTTATCTTGGGTTCCAGAAATAAAATTTAATGAACTTGTAGATAAAATGATTGAATATGATTTAAAAAAAGAAATGGAAAAATTATAATAAAGTATTTTTTAAAAAATATAAAATTTAATTAACCTGATTTTTTCTATACCATTCAATTGTTTTCTCAATTCCTTCTTTTAAAGAAGTTTTTGCATTCCACCCCAAAACTTTTTCTGCTTTAGTAGTATCACAATTTCGTCTTGGTTGACCCTCTGGTTTTGTTAAATCATATTTAATATTTGGAGTTTTACCTAAAATATCAAAAATAATCTTAACAATCTCACTAATTTTTATTTCTTCATTTGTTCCAATATTTACTGGATCTGCATTAGGATATTTTTTACAAACTTCCAAAATACCTTCTGCAAAATCTTTGGCATATAAAAAAGCTCTAGATTGATTCCCACTTCCCCAAACAACATAAGGATCTTCCCCATCAATTGCTCTTTTTATTAATGCGGGAATTACGTGAGAAGTTTCCGGATTAAAGTCATCCTTAGGACCATAAGCATTATAAGGTCTTGCAATAGCAATTTTCATCCCATATTCTTGTGCATAATACATTGACATTTTTTCTTGCATTCTTTTTGAAAAACCATATCCTTCATTAGTTATTTCAGGCATTTCTTTAAATCCTTCTTCTTCAGGAGTTGGAATTGTACAAAATCTAGGATAAACGCATGCAGAACTAACAGTTAAAAATCTTTCAACACCTTCAAGCCTCGATGCTTCAAGTATATTCATAAAAGGGAGAGTATTTTCTCTAATCAGATATGCTGGATGATTCATATTAAATTCAACCCCTCCAACTTTTGCAGCCATTTGAACAACAATGTCCATATCCTCGACTATTCTTTTACAAGCTTCAAAATCTTTTAAATCTCCATAAACAATATTTATTTTTCTTTTAACCTCTTCTGTAAAAAAATTATTGCTTTTTTCATTTCTCAAATTAGCATAAACAATTGCACCATAATCTAATAAAAGATCAACTACATAACTCCCAATAAATCCTCCTGCACCAGTAACTAATACTTTTTTATTACTCCAAAATTCATTCATTTCTTAATTTTTCAAAAATTTTAATTAATTTCTCAAATCTATCTTTTTTTATAAATTGATTATTGCCTAAATATAGTCCATTTTCATGAATTATACTTGCAATAGGTGTTTTCTCTAAAAAATCCTTATATTCTGATAAAAAAGGTTGTTTTAATAAATTCCCACTTATTATCGGTCTATACTCTATTCTTTCTTCTTCAAGAATTTTTTTAAATTTCTCAAGAAATTTTCTATCTTTAAATATAAATGGAAATGAAAATGAAGACACTCCTTTTTTTTGTATAAGATATAATTTATCAGAATTTTTTTCACATATATTATAATATTTCTTAAAATTCTCATTTCTTTTATCTAAAATTAAATTTAATTTCTTTAATTGTTCTAATCCAATAACTGCTGCAATTTCAGTATTTCTCACATTATAACCTTTGGTTAAAAATAAAAACTTAGAATCTATGTTTTTATAAATATTTTTAAATTTATTAAAATCTTCTTTAGGAAGTTCTCTTGCTAATCCATGAGATCTTTTTAATAAAAGTAATTTATATAAATCTTCATCATTTGTAGAAATCATTCCTCCTTCAATAGTTGTCATATGGTGTCCGAAAAAAAAGGAAAAAGTTCCTGCCTCTCCAAAATTTCCTACTTTAACCCCCTCAATCATTGTCCCAGTAGCCTCACAACAATCTTCAAAAATCTTAATATTTTTATCTTCACACAACATTCTTATTTCTTCTACTTCAGAAGGAATTCCTAAAAGATGTGTAATAAATATTCCAACTACATCTTGATTCTTCTTTAATTCTTCTTTTAGATTATCTAATTTAAAAGAAAGTGTATTGAAATTAACATCAACAAAAACTGGCTCAAATCCCAATTGGATAATTGGAGAAATATTTGTTACCCAAGTTATTGCAGGAACAATTATCTTAGATCCTTTTTTCCAACCATATTTTTCTTTTAAAGCATCTATTAATATTAGATTTGCTGAACTTCCAGAATTTACAAAAACAGAATATTTACTTCCTTGCCATTCAGACCATTTCCTTTCAAATTCTTCAACTCTCTTCCCTTTAGTAAATTTATCACTAAATTTTAAAAGATTTATAACTGCGTTTATTTCTTCTTCTTTAATTGCATTCTCCATCAAAGGCCAATAAAAGTAATTATTCATATTTAAAATAGATATTTACTCCTATAAAAATTATTCTATTCTCAAGTATACCTTATTTTTTATTAATAATTTTGGATAATTCTTTAATTTCCCTAATAGATATTCCTTTAATTAAAAATAATGTTAAAATATAAATTATTGCTCCAAAGATAACTTTTAATATCATTACTTTAAAATTTATTTCTGAATAAAAATTATTTGAATAAATCAAAACTCCAGCCATAATAATGCTTGCAATTAGAGGTTTAATGAAATTTATAATATTTAATTTTACATTCAAAATATTTCTAGAAATAAGAAAGGATCCAAAAAGATAAAAATACCAACTAATAAGAGTCGCTATTGCAGCACCAGTAGTTGCCCATAAATCTGAAATATTTAAAAAATAATATATAAAAATATAATTTAAAAAAATATTTAAAAAAGTTATAATTACTGTAAATATTGCAAAAGATTTTAATTTTTCTCTTGCTGTAAAAAAAGTCATAAATATCCCTACAAGAACTGTTGGAATTATTAAAAAAGAAAGAAAAAATAATAAAATTGTTGCAGGAATATATTCTTTACCATAAATAAGAATTATAAAATATTTAGATAATACTGCCAAACCAAAAGAAGAAGGAACAATTAATATTAAAGAATATTTAAGAATATTATTAAAAACATTTTCTAATTTATTTTTAGGAATTTGAGTTAAAACTGGAAGAAAAACATTTGTAAAAGTGAGCATTCCGGCAATTCCAAAAACTAAAGCAAAAGAAGACCTATAATAACCAATATATTTAGATGGAAGGAAAATTCCAAGCATAATTATATCTATATAAGAAAAAAAAGCTGCAGAAACACTTCCGATAGTTAAAAAACCTAAAAATTTTAAAACTCTTTTTTTATTAATTTGTTTTTTTGTTTTTTTAATTAAAAATAAAAAATTCTTCTTAAAATAAAATAAAATAAAAATTAAAGTTATAAAAGAAGTGAATATTAATCCAAATACAACTCCTAAAATATAATATTGTGAGATTAAAATATAAAAAATTATAACTACTGCAAGAATTCTTACTAATTGAAATATTGTCTCTTTAATTAAAACATATTTTACTTTTTTACTTATATAAAATAATAGAATAAAAAAGTCAGTTATTGTGAATAAAAAAACATATATTCCTAAGAAAAATAATGGAAGAAAAAGAACTGGTTTATTAAATACAAATAAAGCTAAAGGATATGCTATTAAAATAAGAAAAAGAGAAAGACTCAAAGAGAGTATAATTTTTATTCTTAAAAGATAATTAAAATATGCTGCTGCTTTTTTCTTATTTTCTTTTATTTCAGATGAAACATATCTTAACATTGTCTGATTTACTCCTAAATCTGCAAAAGTCATAAAAATTAATGCTATAGAAATAGCTAAACTATAGATACCAAATCCTTCAGGAAGTAAAAATCTTGCAAGAATTATTGTAAAAATAAGTGCCCCTACTTTTCCTAAAAAATTAGAGGAAATATTCCAAAAACTATCTTTTAACACTCTTTGTCTTAATCTTTCTTTTTTCATAAAATACTAAAACAAAAACTATTTTTAAATTATAGGTAGGAAAAATTAATTAATTTTTTTTGGAAGAGAATTATATTTCTTTCTGTCTTTAATTTTTATTTCATAAATTAAATATAAAATAGTTTTTACAATCCCAAACATATTTTTAAACTTAAATATTGTTGTTGAATCTGAAGGTTTTATTTTTATTCCAATTTCAATATAACTATTTCCTAATTTTAATAATTTTATTAATGCTTCAGCACTATATGCAAAATCATTTGCATTAATCTTTATTTTTCTTAAAGAATCTGTTTTATAAATACAAGTCCCATTAAAATATTTTAAATTAAAACCAAATATCAAATTAAGAAAAACTACAAATAATTTTGAAATAAATCTTCTATGAATAGCTCTAATTTCTTGATTGGTTGTGTAAGGAATTATTATATCTGCTTTCCCAACTATTTTTAAAGTTTTTTCAAAATCTTCTCCAACATTTTCATTATCTCCTGGAAACATTGTAAAATAATTCATTGTAGAAATTTTAAGGGCACCTTTATAACCATATCCAATTCCTACCCTCTTTAATCTAAGGACTTTAATTTTATTATTCTTTAAAGCTAATTTATCTGCTATTTCTAATGTTTTATCTGTACTTCCACTGTCAGAAATAATAATTTCATAATCATCGAACTTTCCTTTTACAGCCTTTAAAACTTCTTTAACCGCGTCTTCAATATCTTTTTCAGTATTACATGAAAGAACTGCAATAGTTATAGTTTTTTTATTCATTTTATCACAAAAATCTATTAATTAATAAATCTTATGGAATAATTATTTAGAATTTATAGAAATAGTTTTAATCATTATTCAAATAAAGTTCATAAATAATTTGAAATAAAATAAAAAAACTAATTATTATTTCTAAGTAGAATATTAACCAAGCAAATTTATTTATTATTATTTCAAAAATACTATCTGGAGTGTAAATAAAATTTTTAAAAATTGTCTGTTCCTTATTTTCATAATTTAAAGGGTACATAAAATAATTATATTGTTGTTTAAAACTATTTGCTATATCTAAGTCTATAGACATTTGAGTTTTATATACTAAAAAAGTATAATTTTTTTCTTTATCTTCACTAATTAAAGGATTGAAATATCCTTTTTTAGAAAACTGTTTTTTTGCTTTAAACACTAAAGGGATTGAATTACTTTTTACGCTTGAAAAAAAAGAATTTGAAAAATTATTTAATTGAGAATTTGAAGCCCACCCACATTCTCCAATTCCACATTCTACAATAAACACAGGAACAATTTTCTTATTATTTGATTTTTTATTATATTCCATAAACTTACCATAATTTACTGTTGAGATAAAATATCTATCATTAAATAACCATCCTGCAAGAGAGTTATAAATTCTTTCATCATAAATAATTAAAGAATTTTCAGGAATATTATCTAGCTTATAATTAATTAATTTATTTTCTGGATTTTGTGAAAAGAATAAATCACTTTTCTGAAAAGGAATTGATAAGACTATAAAAAATTGAAATAATATTAATAAAATTAGTAACAATATTAAATTCTTTTTTAAAAAGGGTTTAAGAGTAAATTTATTTATTAAATATTTAAAAATTTCATAAATTAAATAAGCAATTATTGGAACAGCCATTGCTAAAAAGTTAAGATAATGTTTTGATAAAGTATTTGAATTAATAATTAAAATGTAAGGTATTAAAAAATATAATGAGAAAAATACTAAATAATCTTTTGCAAATTTATGCTTATTTCTTTTAATAAACATCCAGATTAATCCCAAAATAGACATACCCCATAAAATAGGAGCACTTATACCTAAAGAATATTTAAATCCCTTTAAAGCTTCAATAAAAATTTTCTTTAAAGAAACTGAATCTTTACTAAGTTCACCTCCTGAAACCCACCCATATAAATTATTTATTTTTTCTACATTTCCTCCTCCAAAAAATTTCACAAAAAAGAAAGTTGGAACTCCATTATGTTTAGTGTTGGAATAATTATATACTACTGTTGGAGAAGCTAATAAGAAAATTATTATTAAAATATAAATAATTGTTTTATATTCTTTTTTTAAATCAAATCTCTTTGTATAAGCATAATACAAAATAAAACCTAAATAAGGAATTATTAAAATAGGAACATATGCTTTCCACATAGAAGCTACTCCAAATAATACCCCTGAAAAAATAAGATATTTTTTAGATTTATTATTCAATCCTTTAATTAAATAATAAAAAGTTGTTATTATAAAAAATAAAGTTGAAATATCCTGTTCATCAGTTGTATGAAAAATAAATGCTGGTGCAAAAGCGTAAATTAATGCGGAAATTAAAGCAATTTTTTTATTTCCTGAAAACTCCTTTACAAATAAATACATCACTATAATTGTTGCGGTTCCAAATAAAAGAGAACTAAATCTTGATGTAAACTGAGTCACTCCAAAAATTCTAAAAAATATATCTGTAAAAGCATACCATAAAAAAGAAGACTGCCCCCAAAGAGAAAGTAATCCTGAATTCAAAAAATTTAATGAATTAATCATAAAATGAGGAGAATCTCCAGATACTAAACGATTTTTTACATTAATTAATCTAAATAAAAATCCAAAAAAAACTATTAAAAGAAGCCATTTTCTATAATCATTTGAAAAAATAAAATCTATAATTCTATCAAATATACTGACAACTTGTTTCTTTTTTTCAACACCAATTTTATTCATCATCAATATGTCTCAGTTTTTTAAACTTTAAAAAATCACGTATTAAAGATAATTTATCAATTCTATTATGACAATTTACCTGCTCAATATAATCTAAAAATAAATGAAAAAGAAATCCTATAAAAACATATAAAAAATATATTGAAAAAAATGATAGAAAAATAAGTAAAAGTAAAATCTCAACACCATGCAAAAAACAAAGTCCAGAATAAAAATTATTTCTTTCTTTTTTAGATAAAGATAATGATTTTTTATCTAATTTAACAAACCATTTATAAGATTTTTTAAGACTAATATTTTTTTTTCTAAAAACATAATAAAGATAATGATCAACATCAATAAAAATACTTGATAGAAAAATAATAAAAAATTCTATAAAACCTATCTGAGGAAAAAATAAAAATAATAAAAAGGAAAATATTGCTCCAAAAAAGAAATGGCGAAAAGGATACATTCTATATTAAATTATTTCTTGAAAATATTTAATAGTATCTTCTAATCCTTTTTTAAGAGGAATTTTTGGTTCCCAATTTAATAATTTTTTTGCTTTAGAAATATCTGGTTTTCTTCTTGTAGGATCATCTATTGGAAGAGTTTTATAAATTATTTCTGATTTTGAATCCAAAAGTTCTATAATATTTTTTGCTAATTCTAAAATTGTAAACTCAACAGGATTTCCAATATTTGTTGGTGTTCCACAATCTGAATTCATTAAATTATATAATCCTTTTATTAAATCATCAACATAACAAAAACTTCTTGTTTGATTACCTGAACCATAAACAGTTATTGGTTTATTTTTGATTGCTTGAATAATAAAATTAGAAACAACTCTTCCATCGTCCTTATCCATATTCGGGCCATAAGTATTGAAGATACGTGCAATTCTTATTGGAATTCTGAATTTATTCCCATACTCTCTAAAAAGAGTTTCTGCTACCCTTTTACCTTCATCATAACAAGATCTAGGCCCAAAAGTATTTACATTCCCCCAATAAGATTCTTTTTGAGGATGTTCTAAAGGATTTCCATAAATTTCAGAAGTAGAAGATTGAAGTATTCTTGCACCATTTAATTTCGCAAATTCTAATACATTAATAACACCTTGAGTATTTGCTTTTATTGTTTCTATTGGGTCAAACTGATAATGTATTGGTGATGCAGGACAGGCCAAATTGTATATCTGATCCACACTCCCTATTTCCTCAACATTTAAAGGATTAACAATATCATGGGGAACCACTTTAAATGCTGGATTTTTTGAAAGTTCAATTATATTTTCTCTTTGCCCTGTAAAAAAATTATCTAAACAAATAACTTCATTATTTTTCTCTAATAAAAATTTACATAAATGACTTCCTAAGAATCCTGCCCCCCCAGTAATTAATATTTTCATAATTATTATTAAAATAAAGAGTATTTAAAAATTATGTATAAAAAATATTTAATTTTTTTCAATCATTTTTATAATCTCAGCAAATGCTGGCCTGGTTACTAAAACACCAATTGTAATTCCAATTAAAGTTGTTATAGCAAAACCTTTCAATAATCCTGCTCCTGCCCACATAAGAGGAAATAAAGCAACTAAGGAAGTAAAATAAGCCCCAAGAATAATCTTAAATGCTCTTTTCATCTTTTGCTTCATTGTTAAAAATTCCTTAGATTTTGACTCATCTAAAACAACTACTAAATCATCTATTCCGGTACCAATTGTAGCAAGTATTCCGGCAATACTAGGTAAATCTAAATTCCATTCTATGAAAGCTGCAATTCCTAAAATAATTAATATTTCAGAAACAATAATAATTAAAATAGCAATAGAAAATTTAATACTTCTATATCTTATAAAAATAATTAAAAAAACTGCAAAAATTGCTGATACTGCTGCTAATAAAATAAACTTTGTAAATTCACTTCCAAGAGCAGGAGAAATAGTATCTAATTTAACAATTTCAAGTTTATATGGGAGACTTCCAGTAATTAAAATAGTTTGTAATTTTTTCATTGATTCTTTCGCATCAGTTAAAGCATCTTGCTGAGTTTGTCCTGACCCTGAACCAGATATTGAAATTTGAGTTGTAACACTTCCTTTAAGTTCTTTTCCAATAAATAAACTATCAACAAGATTATCATCTAAGTATAAATCTAATTTTTCTGAAAGATATTCTGGATTTGTAGAATTCAAACCAAGTTTAGAAGTTATATCTGCATGCCTGTTTGCAGCTTCTGGGCTTAAAAAAATTGAAAATCTAAATCTACAATTCCACCCTTGACTTCCTTGATTACAAGCTTGAATTACTGAATCCCTTGCATTTCTACTTACAGATGCAATATCTCTTTTACCCCCTATAAAAACAGTTTTATTTCCAATTTTTGCTTCAAATTTTCCTTGTTTGGATAAAATATCTTTTAATTTTTTAGGAGTTGCTCCTGCTAATTCTACAAGCATAAAATGTTCCCCAGATAAATCTGAAACAGGAAGAACTTTTACATCTGAAAGTCCAAACTCATTAAGCCGATTACTAGTAATATCAACTAAATCCTTTATTTCCGAAGAAGATAAGGTTTTATTTTGTGCTTTAACCAAAGCTCTTGAACCTCCAGATATATCCAAACCAGTTTTAATATTTGATTTAGGAATATTAGAAACAGTTATCCTTGGAGATTGATTAGAAAAAATAATTACCTCTAACTTTTTAGTCTTAATTATTGTTTTTACACTTTTATTAGAATTATATTTATCTTTCAATGAATTTGAAAAATCTTGTAAATTAGAAATATCTTTCCCATCAATCTTTGTTATTATTTGTCCTTGTTTTAATCCTTGATCAAATGCTACTGAATTTCTTTCAACACTTGTTATCAAAACACCTTTTTGAGTAAATGAAATTCCATTTGGAGTTATAACTATTGAAATTATTGAAAATAATAAAAATATTATTAAAATCCAAATTTTCCAAGTAAATTTTAATTTCATTTTTGTTTTCTCTCAACATACCATTTAAGTATTGAAACATTAGTTATCCATGTGTTTAATATATCAAATCCTAATCCAATAACTAAAATTGTAAAAATTTGAGATAATACTACTGAAAAAGATTTAACTATTATTAGAGCAAAACCAATAGCTAATAAAGATGTTAAAGTCATAGTAATTCCAGTTTTAAAAGCTCCAAAAATTCTATTATTTAAAGAACCATTATGTCTTTTTAATATTCTTGTTGTAAGTAAAATATCAGTATCTACAGAATAACCAATTAACATTAAAAAAGCAACTATTCCTGCAGAAGACATTCTTATTCCTAGAATATCAACTAAAGCCAAAGTCATAATTATATCTGTAAATGCAGAAATTATAACTGCAAAGCTTGGAACAAAAGTTCTGAATAAAATAAAAACCACAATAGCCATAAAAACGAACGCAACTAAAATTGCTATTAAAAGTTGTTTGTAAAATCCTTCGCTTAAACTAGAACCAGTAAATTCAAAACTTGCATTTTCTCCATCAATAATTTTATACCCTAAAAATTCTTCTAAAACTTTTCTTGTTTGTTCTGAGCTAGTTCGAGTTTCAATGATAATTGCTTTTTGCTCACCAGTTGTTAAATCATAAATTTCTCTTACATTAAGATCTTCGAGTTTTGGAGAAAGTTTTAATTTTAAATTATCAATATTAACTTTATTAAAAATAGTTATACTTGTTCCCCCAGTTAGAGAAATATCTTTGTAGGTAAAATCTCCATTTTGCGAATAAAATATTGCTATATAAGCAAAAGAAAATAATAAAATAACTAATGGAATTAAAAGTAATAACTTATAATATTTATCGTGAAAATCATTTATTTTTTTTCTCATTTTATTAACTCAATTTAAGTATATTTAAATGCGCGGGCCGGGGTTCGAACCCGGGTCATCTGGTTTCTTCAATAAACTTTGGAAGCCAGAGATTCTAACCACTGAACTACCCACGCATCAAATAATTATCTTAATCTTATTTAATAAAGTTTACTATGACCTATTTAAACGCCCTTGGTAGGATTTGAACCTACGACCCCTTCCTTACCCTCAATTCTTATATTCATAGGAGGGAAGTGCTCTATCCAGCTGAGCTACAAGGGCATTTTTAATAATGCGGGAGAAAGTCCTAAAAATTCTTTTAGAATTTTTGGAACTTCAAAACAAGTATATTTTGAAGTAATTCAAACCCTCTGCTCGTGTTCTAATCCTAATGCGGGAGAAAGGATTCGAACCCTCGCAGGCACTAAGCCAACGCGTTTTGAGCGCGTCCCGTTTGACCGCTCCGGCACTCCCGCATAAGAACACCTAACGGTTTTCTTATCAACTTTCCCTTGAATTTAATTTAAGGCTGATAAACACCTAACGGTTTTCCTTAGAAATTAAAAATTTCTGGGAATTAGAAAATTCTATTTTAAGATTTTTCAAATTTATCAACTTTCCCTTAGGCTATCAAAGTTTTATATCATCTTCCCTTTAAAGAAAGAATATTTTATTATAAACTTTTCTTTAAATTTCAATTAAAGATTATATAAAATAAATTAATAAGTATTTTTAAAATTGTCTATTTTAAAAAAATATTATTTGCTAATTTTTTTAGAAAAATCTTTTAAATCTTTTTTCAATTCTTCAATAGAATTTAAAAAAATATTTTCAACACTTAATTGTCCAAAACTTTCAAGAGTTATCATTAAATCTCCAGTATTTTTAACTTCTATTTCTTTATTATTTCTTTCAGAAACTGCTTCACAAATATCAACAACTTCTTTCTTTTTATTATCTAAAATTATTACTTTATCCCCTTTATCTTTTGATTCCACATTTTTAAAAACTTTTTTTACTTCTTCAAAAATATTTTTATTCAAAATTATCTCTGAAACATCCCTATAAAACATCAAGCCAGGAGAAAATTTAGAATGTTCAAACCCTTTACCTAATCTTGCGGTTGCTTTAATATTAAGTTCTTGATTTTTATTTAAAAAAGTAATGGGAATATTTTCATAAACTGGAGCTGTTTTTCCTGTTAATTCTCCAGATTTAACAAACCCTTCTTTTTTTACTTTAAGATTTAATTCAACTTCTGACTTTTCATTAAAAGATTTATCCATCTTTAAAGGAATTAATCCAAATCTATGAGCAACAGTCTCATCATATAATGGGGAATCATTTTTTGAAATTTCTATATCATCAATAGCGAGAATTGAAACATGATTAAGATATCTTCTTATTGAATTTGCTAAACTTTCAGTTAATTCTGCAGTAAATATTATTTGATTATCTTTTTTTTCTATTAATTTCATTTTTTATTTGCATATTTATTTATTTTTAAATTTATTGTTCTTAATTTCTTCTACCCCTACGACCACCTTTTTTCTTTGGTCCTCCACGAGGAGATCTAGTGATATCTAAAATATTTAATATTCTAAATCCTTCTCTTGAAAGACTTTTTATTATTGAATGTGCTCCAGGTCCTGGTGCAGGATTTCCTGTTTTTGACCTTATTCTAACATATAAAGATCTTATATTTAAATCTTTTATCTCTTCAATTATTTTTTTTGTTATAAACATTGCGATTGTAGGGTTTGCTTTAAGTCTATCATGTTTTGTAACCATTCCCCCAGTAATTCTTGAAATTGTTCTTCCAGACATATCTGTAACATGAACTATAGTATTATTAAAAGATGTATAAATATTAACAACAGCTTCAAATTCTTTTTTCTTTTTTACTTCTTTTACCTTTTCTTTTTCAATTTTTTTAACTACTTCTATTTGTTCCATTTTTAAGCTTGAATTTCATTATTTTCCATTTTTAATTCTTGAACTGGAGATTCAGGTTTAGAATCTTCTTTTAAAATATCTTTTTTAATCTTCTTCTTAGGTTTTAAAGTTATCTTATCCTCTAAATTAACAGAAACAACATAGGATGGAGTATTAACAACTTCCCCATTAATTAATACTTTCTTGTGAGTTATTAATTGTCTTGCTTCTTTCACAGTATTAGATAATTTTTTTGCTAACAAAATTGTTTGTAATCTTCTTTTCAAATAATCTTTCTTATCTAAAGATAAAACATCAGCTATTGAATTCACATTAAGTCCTATTTTTTTTAATCTATTAAATAATGCCTCTTGCTCTTCTGTATTTGCAGAAATAAGTGTTTTTGCTTTATTTCTTATAGACTTAATTTTTTCATCTGCTTTCCAAATTTCTTTTTTATTTTTAAGCCCAAATTCTTCTTTTATTTTTTCTTCTTCAATAATTCTTTCCTTATCAAAAGGTCTTTTTGGTCTTGAATATGTTTTGTGCTTTCTCTTCATTTTTTATTTTTTTTGTTTCTTTTTAATTCCTGCACCTTTTCTTCTATTTTTCCTAAAATTAGATTTTGTCTTTTGACCTCTCAGAGGCAATCCAGACATATGTCTATATCCTTTGTAGGATTTTATTTTTTTTAATCTTTTAATATCAAATTCCTTACGTAATTCTAAATCACTTCCAATAAGATGTTTACTCTCCCCTGTTTCAAAATCATTTCTTCTATTTAATAAAAAATTAGGAAGTTTAGAAGTTTTCATAAGTTCAGATATTTTATCTACTTCTTCAACAGTTAAAGATCCTATCATTCTTTTTTTATCAAAACCTAATAATTTGCAAATAGCATTAGATAAAGTCCATGAAACTCCTTTAATTTTTGTAAAACCAGGGTAAAGTTTCATTTTACCTTCGATATCTTTTGAGAGAATTCTTACTACTCTTTCTTCATATTTTTTATCTTCATTCATATTAGATTGTATTTTTTGTTCCATTTTAATAAGTAAACAATTTGTATCTTTCAAAATTTGTTAATTCTTGAAATATTCTTTTCTCAACAGCTTTTTCAGGATGAGGTAAATTATGTATTCTTTCCCTCATATCTTCAAAACTTTCAAAAGGTTTTTCTTCCCTTTGATTTATTATTTCATTCATATGTTTTTTTCCAAGACCTGGAAGAAGTTCTATTTGATGTATTCTTTTATTTATTGCTTCTGCCTTATTGAAAAAATCTACAAATTCTTTCTCCCTTTCCTTTACAACTTGATTTATAAATTCTTCTAATTGTTGTTTTGCAGATTCAGTGATTTTTTCTTTTTGAATCCTTCCTGAAATATAATATATTTTTTCTCTTTTACCTTCCCCAATATAAACTCTCTCTCCAATTTCCAAAGATATTCCTCTTCGAGGAATTAATTCTAAAAGGATTAAATTCTTCTCCCCTATAGCTTGAGCTATTGGAATTATTTTTCCCTCTAAAGGATACCCATTCGGTAAAAATTCTAGGACTATTGCATATTCTTCTTTTTCCATTTTTTCTATTTAAATTCTTTAATTGTTTCAAGTATTTTTTTTGTTTCATCTTCATCTAAACTAACACTATTAAAAATTTTATTTAAATCTTCTTTATTTTCTGGAAGTAAATCAATTATCTTAATTATACTTTCAGGATTTAATTTCATTATTTCAAGTGATTCTAATTTTTTTCTTAAATCTTTTGCTTCATCAGGGGAAATTTTAACAAATTTTTTAATAAAAGCATCTACTTCTTCTGAATCTTCATTTTTATCAAGATATCCTTCGGCTTCAGCCATACTTAAAAGTTCAATATTTTTTATCATTTTATTTCTTATTTTCAGGAGATTTTATTTTTTTTAAATGTATTGAATTTATTAAATATATTTTTTCCTTATTTATATCTTTTATTTTTACAATATAAGCATCTCCCCTCATTCCTTCAATAATTCCTATTCTACCTTGAAGTCTTTTTGAAAATGATGCCTTTACTGAAAGTTCTCTTACAACTGCTACTTTTGAACCTTTTTCAAATTCTTGAAAGTATCTGCTCAATTGCAACTTTCCTCTAGTTCTTACTGGTTTTTTATTACTCATGAATAAACGAGAAATATTCTATTTAAAAAACTATCTTTTAGAAATTTTCTCCTGAATTTTTTTCAAGAGGTTCAGTATGACACAAATCTCCTCTTTCTCTTGCATCTTCCATATTCTTCACAATAGTGTTAAACATTTTTTCTCCCCAAACACTTACACCACATCTTTTACAAAAATCAATTACACTTTCACTAAAAACTTCTTCTTTACAATAAATACATTTCTTTGCCATTTTTCCTCTTTTTTACTATTTAATTAAAAATAATTTGTTTTTAAAGATTTGTATTAATAATTTAAAATAAATTAATAAAAAGAAAAGGTTTAAAAGTCTTCAATTCAAGATAAAAATGAAGACGGCCATAATAGGTTGGAAACACCTGTTCCCTTTCCGAACACAGAAGTTAAGCTTCCTATGTTGATGGCAGTAGTGTCCGAAAAGATGCCAAACCATCAAGCTGTCTTTCACTATTTTTATAAACCTATTCTAATTAATTTTCTTATGAAAGTGATAGCAATATCCGGTTATTTTGATCCACTTCATATTGGTCATTTAGAATATATTAAATTAGCAAAAAATTTAGGAGATAAATTAATAGTTATTATTAATAATGATAAACAAACAATATTAAAAAAGGGTAAATTTTTCATGCCTCTTGAAGAAAGAATTGAAATATTAAAAGGAATAAAATATATTGATGAAGTATTTGTTAGTATTGATAAAGACCGAACAGTTTGTAATTCTTTAAAAAAAATTAACCCAGATGTTTTTGCAAAAGGGGGAGATAGATTTGGATATGAAATACCTGAAGGAAAAATATGTAAGGAATTAAATATTAAAATAATCGATGGTTTGGGAAATAAAGTCCAAAGTTCATCAAAACTAATAAAAGAATCAGAAATTAAAAAAATAGAAAGAAATTGGGGATATTATATTGTACTGGAAAAAGATCAAGGATATAAAATAAAAAAAATAGAAGTTAAACCAAAACATAGATTATCTTTACAAAAACACAAACATAGAAGTGAACATTGGGTGATTGTTTCTGGAATAGCAAAAGTGATAAATGATAATTCTGAAATAATTCTTCACGAAAATCAATCAACATACATCCCTAAAAATACAATTCATAGATTAGAGAATATAGGAAATACTCCTTTAAAAATATTAGAGGTTGCTTGTGGAGATTATATTGAAGAGGATGATATAATTAGAATAAATGATGATTATGGGAGAAAATAAAAAATGTTAAAAACAAAATGTATTCTTTATAAAAAAGAAAAATCTGATGGTTTAAGAATATCTATAATGTCAAGACATACTCTTTATGATGGAGTTACTTCTGATGATAGAATTACAGATAAATCATTTGATAAATGGCAGCTAGATTTTGCTCCCCCTACAAAATTATTAGGAGATTATTATAAAAGAAATTTGCCTTGGGATAAATTTGAAAAAAGATATATTGAATATTTAAATTCAATTCAAGATAAAATAAAAAATTTAGCAATAGATGCTTTAAAAAAAGATATTACTCTGCTGTGTATTGAAGAAACTCCTGAAAAATGTCACAGAAAATTATTAGCAAAAGAGTGTAAGAAAATTGTTCCAGAATTAGAAATGATTATTAAGTGATATTTCTTATTAAATTTATGAAAAAAAAATTAACAAAAAAAGATGCTAAAGAAAAAATAAAAGAATTCTTTGAAAGTTCAAAAGATAAAACTCCCAAGGAAATTAAAAAAATAAAAAAATTTTCAATGAGTTATAACCTTCCTTTAAAAGAAAAAAGAAAACTATTTTGTAAAAAATGTTATGTATTTTTTAATTCTAATAACTCTAAAATAAGAATAAAAAAAGGAATCAAATCAATTACTTGCAAAGAATGTAATAATATTACAAAATGGAAATTAAAAATTAACTCTTCTTGAAATTTGTTGTTAATTCTACAAGGTCTGCCTGTCCTAAAAATATTGATCTGCAACAATATCTTTCTAATCCTAACTCATCTAGAACTTTTTTCGCAGGTTCTCCATTTTTAACACGTAATTTAAAATCTTCCCACAAGTGTCCAATAGGCTTTCCACAACTAAAACATCTAACTGGTATAATCATATTAATATCTCATTGTTTTAGTTTTTAAAGCTTACGCTAAAT
>CAYPDP010000003.1:0-15363 GCA_964409555.1 Candidatus Woesearchaeota archaeon
AAAAAGAAAGATAATTATTTAGATGTTAAGAGGAAAGAATTTTTGATGAAGAATAATGGAGTTTAAGAAGATAAATTAAGTATTTATTATTCTATAATATACTAAAGCTTAAATAAGCTGTTGATTGATTATTTTAATGGAATTTATACCTTATAATAAAAAAGCAGAAGAAAATAAAAATTATGCTTTATGTCAAAAATGCAAGGGAACAGGAATTGTGAAAGAAGAAGATAAAAGTGTTCATGTTTGTTGGGATTGTCTTAATAATGGCAGGTTAGATGTTCATTCGAAAAACCTTCCAGATACTGATGTTAGTGTTTAATTTATTTAGAGTAAACTATTTAGATTTCAATATAATAAAAAATAAGAGTTAAATAAAATTAATTTATAATATTTTTATAATTGAATCATAAACTTCTTTTGAAATTTCTTCAGGAGTTTTTAATGAATTTTTTGTTTTATCTGGAGCACATTCAATTTTTGTCCATCCTCTTTTTTCTGAAAGCATAAGATATGTTTCTTCAGCATTTTTTATATGATTAATATCTGATTCATGTAAATCTGCTTCTTCATTATGTTCTTTTTTTAGTTCCATTGATACTTGGTAAGGCATATATAAGAATATTATTGAGTCTGGTTTTGGAAGGTTTAAAAGATTATATTCTAAATTGTTTACAAAATTAATTAGTTTTATTCTTTTATTCATATCTTTTTCTTTTCCTCCTTGATGGGCCATATTGGATTCAGCATATCTATCAAGTATTAAATGTTTTCCTGAATTTATTATATTTTTTATTTCTTGAGAAGCAACAAATCTATCAGCAGCATAATAAAGACAGGCTGCTTTTGCGTCTAAATTACTTGCATCACCAAACCAGCCAACATCTCCTTTTCCGAGATTTTTTTTCCCAAGATAACATTGACCAATAATTCTACCTGTTGGAGTATTATATCTTGGGAAACTCATTTTTTTACAAAGTATATTATTTTTTACAAGTTTTTCAAGAAGAAGATTTGTTTGTGTTTCTTTACCTGAACAATCTGTTCCTTCAATTAAAATAATCTTTCCTTGTGTCATTTAAACATTTCTTTTAATTCCATATTTATTTCCCCAATGACATCCTTTACATCCTTTTGGAGTGCATTTTGGTTTTTCATCAAATATAATTTCATCATCAACAAAAGAATATTTCAAACTTGTTTCTAAAGTGTTTTTCATTATCTCGTATTGAGCATGCCCACACTCTCTGAGAGTTCTTTTTGATTTGAAATCTTCTTTAATACCTCTTTCATTTATTCTAATTAATTGTGCTTGAGGAAAATCATATTCTGAAATTTTTTTTAAATCTTTTACCCATTCTTCTTTTAAATTTTCTGGAAGTATATCTGGAACAAAAAATCCCAATTTACTTTCATTTTGTATTCCATCAGATATATGATAATTAATTGTTCTATGTCTATGTGCTTGAGCTAAACCAGCAAAACTCATTAAATAATTAGTTGAATATGTGTCTCCGAAATGTTCTTTGACTTTCTTTTTATTAAATAAAGAGAGATGTCTATCTGTCTGGTTTTCCAATCCATTAATTTTTAAGAAATCTGTTTGTTTTAAGAATTCATTCATACTTCCAGTTAATCTTGTTTTAAGAACTTTTTCACCACATTGATATTTTTTAATAAAATTTTCAAATTCATAAATCAAGAAATTAAGTTGCCTTAAATTAACAGTATGAATCATTTTTGTAGGAGTAAATATTGAAGTCATATATCTTGCATTTTCCTGAGCTAATTTTTTTATTGAAATTTCTCTTATTTTTTTATCTTTTAAATTTGGAAATACTTTATTTATTTCTGGAATTAATATCGCCTTCCATTTGTCATATTTTTCTTTTTGTCTTTCATCTATTTCTGACATTTGAGTATATCTTGCTGATTTTTCAGATGTTGCATACTGTTTTTCATTATTCAAAACCATTGCTAAAATTTTTGGAATACCTTTCATATTAAATGTTAAGTTAATATGTTCAAATACACTATGATGTCCTGATTTTAGAAGCCTTTCTGTTAGTTTTAAATCTGGTTTTTCTTCTTGAAGTTCTTCAAAATCTTTTTCAGAATAACAAACTCTTGCACAATTCCTTGAAAACTCTAACATTTCATCAAGAGCATCCATATTATTTGTAGAACCAATTAAATTAATTTCCATATATTAAAATTTTATTAAGAATTTATAAATAAATGTATTTTTCAAAGTATATTTTAGAATTAAAAAGAATTAATCTTTTATTTCAATTTTAATATTAACATTTTTTGGAATTTGAAGTCTCATTATTTGATGAAGAATTTTTTCATTTGCTGGCAAGTCAATTAGTCTTTTATGAATTCTCATTTCATATCTATCAAAAGTTGCAGTTCCGTCTCCACAAGGAGATTTTCTTGTTGTAACTTTAAGTTTTTTTGTTGGTAAAGGAACTGGTCCTCTAACAATAACACCTGATCTTTTAGCAATATCACTAATAGTTTTACAAATATAATTAATCATAGTTATATCGTTGCTGTTTAATTTTACTCTTACTTTAGGCATTTTATTATATTTTATACATAAGTTTTACTGATAAATGGTTTAAAAAGGTTTCTTAATTAATTTTGTATTTAAAGAAGAGAGTGTTATAAATATGAAACATTTTTATACCTGTTTTTGATATTATTATATAAAAGAGATGGAAGTTGTATTTATTCATTTAGCAGTTATTCTTTTTACGGCATTTGTTATGTCTTATTTAGCAAGAGCTTTCAAACAACCAATTATTATAGGTTATGTTGTTGCCGGAATTGTCGTAAGTCCTTTTATTTTAGGATATAGTGATTCAAAAGCAGTTATAGATATTTTTTCGAGAATAGGAATAGCTTTTCTTTTATTTATTGTTGGATTGCATTTAAATCCTAAAGTTATAAAACAAATAGGAACTTCTTCATTATTTATTGGATTGGCTCAGATAATTTTGACTTTTGGTTTAGGTTTTGCAATTTCATTTAAATTATTAGAATTTAATTTAATAACTGCTCTTTACATAGGAATAGCCTTGTCTTTTAGTAGTACAATTATTATTATGAAATTATTTTCAGATACAAAACAATTTGATTCTCTTCATGGAAAAATTTCAATAGGTATTTTAATTATTCAAGATTTAGTTGCAATATTAGTATTAATGTTTATATCCTCTATTTCTGATGGTGTGAGTTTTAGTTCTTTTGCTATGAAGTCATTTGTTACAGGTGGAAGTTTAATCTTTATCTTATCTTTGGCAGGATTTCTTATTCTTCCTAAGATGTTAAAGAGTATTGCAAAATCACAGGAATTATTATTTTTATTTTCAATTAGTTGGTGTTTTTTGGTTGCGGCATTGTTTAGTTATTTTGGATTCTCTATTGAGATAGGAGCTTTAATTGCAGGAGTTATCCTTTCAATTTCACCATATAGCACAGAAATAAGTTCTAAGATACGACCTTTGAGAGATTTTTTCTTAATAATATTTTTTATAATTTTAGGATTGAATATTCCTTTGAATAATATTAATTCAATAATTGTTAATGCACTTATTTTATCAGCATTTGTTTTAATTTTTAAACCATTAATATTAATGTCTCTTACAGCATTTTTTGGATATACTAAAAGAACTAATTTTTTGGTTGGAACATCTCTTGCACAGATTTCAGAATTTTCTTTAATTTTGTTAATTTTAGGGGTGGAAAAAGGACATATTAGTTCAGATATTTTTTCAACTTTGGTATTGACACTTATAATAACAATAACTTTCTCAACTTATATGATTGTTTATTCAAATGGTCTTTATAATAAAGTTAAAAGATTTGTTTCTATTTTCGAGAAAAAAAATATAAAAGAAAAAAGAAGATTAAAGGCAAAATATGACGCGATTCTTTTTGGATATAATAGAATTGGATTTAGCATATTAAATTCTTTAAAAAGAATAAAAAAGAATTATCTTGTTGTTGATTTTAATCCTGATGTAATATCTAATTTGTCTAAATTAGGAATTCCTTCATTATATGGGGATATTTATGACTCAGATTTATTGAATGAATTGCCTTTAGATAAAGTGGAACTTGCTATTTCAACTGTCCCTGATTTTGAGACAAGTCTTCTTTTAATAGAATCAATAAGAGTTATTAACCCTGATGCAATAATAATTTTAAGATCAAATAGTGTGGAAGATGCTTTGGAGCTTTATAAAAAAGGGGCAGATTATGTTTTGACTCCTCATTTTTTAGGAGGAGAGTATGTTGCAAAAATGATTAAGGAAGAAAAAATTAATAAGAAAGGATATAAAGAAGAAAGAGAAAAACATGTTAAAACTTTAATAAAGATTGTAGATAGAGAGAGACATCATCCAATACATGATTAATTTTCTTTAGATTCTTCTTCTTTAATATCTGGAATTTTTCCCATTTTAAAAAGAGAGAATGTAAATTCAAAAAATCTTAATATTATTTCTAAAATTGTTATAAAAGCAAAATAAATAATTATTTGATTAAAAAAACTTGGTATTTCATTGAATTGATTTATTATTCTTTCTATATTAAAGAATCTAGGTTTAGTTATTAATATTGCAAGAAGTGTAAAAGGAAGTAATTTTGCAACCTCTTTTCCTAATTTTTCTCCATATTTCGGAATATAAGATATCATTCTAATTGAAGAAATTATTGTTACAGATATCATTAATAAAGTTCCAACTTTAATATTTTCTGTAAGGAATATTAAAAATAAAGTGAAAACTGAAAACCAGATAAATATTATAAATGGAAGTAAAAATATATACTCTAAGAAATAAAGTCCAACAGCGAATAGTTTTCCAAGTAATGGATGACTTGATCTATTATATTTGCTTAAATTTAATCCAATGATATTTTTTCTTGAAATAAATTCATAAAATTTCCATATTAAAACTGAGTAGATAACGATTATTAATACAATTAAAAAAAGATTGACAAAATCCTGTAGAAAAGGAGGAAGCATAGACATTATTATATTATAAATATTTAAAACATCTTTTCCAATTTTATCTATGAAACTCATAATAGAATTTATGAATTATTCTTTTTAAATTATTCTATGAGAATTATTTTATTATTACTGAATCATCTAGTTTAATTATTTTATATAATTCTTCTATATCTTTTTTTCTCATCCTTATACATCCATGACTAGCATTTTTACCTATACTTTTTATTTTATTAGTTCCATGAATATAAATTCCTTTAAATCCTAAGTAATCAGTATCAAGTCCTATGACTCTTGTCCCAAAATCATAACTATTAACTTTTCTTTTTTTATTAATTAAAAATATTCCTTCAGGAGTTGAATTTTGACCTATTTTTGTTTTATTAATTGGGTCTTTACCTGTGGCAATATGGTACTTTTTAATTATTTTATTTTTATTATAAAGAATTAGTTTATGTTCGGATTTATCAATTAATATTGTTCTTTCTGAATTTTTTATTAATTTTTCTTCTATATTTGTATAATCATTTCTATAAGGTATTTTTGAAATGTGATTTGATGCAATACTTGAATTTAAACTAAGAGAAAATATTCCAGAAAGGATTATTGTTTTGAGATTTTTCATTTTAATTGTTTTATAAAAGATTTAAATATGGTTTTTGTTTAAATAATTTATGATTGATATAAATTTTGTTAAAGAAAATCCTGAATTGGTTAAAGAAAATATGAGGAAGAAATTTCAAGAAGAGAAAATTATTTTGGTTGATAAAGTTATAAAACTTGATGAAGATTGGAGGAAAGTTAAATATAAAGAAGATAATTTAAGAAGTGAGAGAAATAAAATTTCTAAAGAGATTAATAAATTTAAAAAATTGAAAGATGAAAAATCTTCAAAATTATTGATAAAAAAGGCAAAAGAGATTCCAAAATTAATTGAGGACATTCAAATAAAAAGGGAGAAGTTTGAGAAAGAAATTAGAGAAATAATGTTAAAGATTCCAAATATTATTTCAGAAAATGTTCCTATTGGGAAAAATGATTCTGAAAATGTTGTTGAGAAAATAATTGGAAAGCCTAATAAATTTAATTTTCCTGTAAAAGGACATGTAGAGTTAGCAGAGGATTTAAACGGGGCTGATTTTAATGATTCTGCAAGGGTTTCTGGAAGAGGTTTTTATTATTTGGAAGGGGATTTGGCTCTTTTAAATATGGCTTTGATAAATTTTTCTAGAGATTTAATGGTGTTAAAAGGATTTAATTATATCGAGACACCTCTTATGTTAAGAAATGAAATTATTGATAAAGTTACTGATTTAAATGATCAGGAAAATATGATTTATCGTATTTCTAATGATGATATGTCTTTAATTGGAACTTCAGAACATTCTCTTATTGGAAGATTTGCAGAGCGAGAAATTAATGAAAAAAAATTTCCAATTAAGAATACAAGTTATTCAATGTGTTTTAGAAAAGAAATAGGGAGTCATGGAGTTGATGAAAAGGGACTTTTTAGGACACATCAATTTAATAAAATTGAAATGGTTATTTTATGTAAACCAGATATTAAAGAGTCTGAGAAATTTTTCAATGAGATGAAAAATATAACTATTGAAATATTTAAGAAACTTGAAATTCCTATAAGAATTTTAAAAATTTGTTCTGGTGATTTAGGAGATTTGAAATATGAGCAGGTAGATATTGAAGCTTATTCTCCTAGAAGAAAAGATTATTTTGAGATTGGTTCTTGTTCAAATCTCACAGATGCTCAGTCAAGAATGCTTGAAATATTTACTAGAATTAAGAATGAAAGAGTTATTCCTTATACATTAAATAATACTGCAATAGCAACAGGGAGAGCAATTGTAGCTATTCTTGAAAATAATCAGCAAAAAGACGGAAGTGTTAAAATTCCTAAAGTTCTTCAAAAATATATGAATGGAAAGAAGAAACTTGAAGTTAAGAAAAAATAATGGTTATTTTTTTGGGACATAAATAACTTTAGACATAAGGCAAGTATTGTTGTGTTGGCAAGATCTTTTTCCAAATTTATAGTTTTTTTGGAATTTTAAGTTAGCAACATCGTAAGGGCACTGAATTATTTTTCCCCCTATAAAATAATTAGAGAAATTACATTTTGTATCTGGTAAAGTTGTTGTACTTTCAAAAACACCTCTTTTTGATACATGAATTTCCATTTTTCCAGTATATTTATCTAAAAATTCATGAACCATTTTTTTGTATTCTAAAACACCTATTGCTTCATCTGTTTCATAAAAAAATTCTTGTTTAGGGTTATTTAATTCAAGCATACTAAATACAAAAAATGTTTTACTATTGTAATTTTTTTCAATATAATTTGCAGATTCACAAAGTTCTTTTAAAGTAGTTTTTTTTGATATCATGAAATTTGCATCAAAAGGAATATCTGTCTTAGGAATGTTGTAAGTTCCTTTTATTTTTCCTTTTAATGAATAAATTGAAACTCTTAATTTAATATCTTTAAAGAAATCTTTTTTATATTTTTTTAAAATATTTCCATTTGTATAAATTGTAGTTTTAATTTCTTTAGATCTATTGATATTTAGTATTTCTTCTAGATTTGGATGAAGTAATGGTTCTCCACCAAGAAGATTAATTTGTTTTCCTTTTTTATTTAAGAAATTTTTTAATGCTATTTTATATTCCTCAATACTTATATGGGAATTATCATTTTTAATTGCAGATTTTGCAAAACAACCATTACATTTCAGATCGCAAGCATTTGTAATGAATACTTGTAAAGTCTTTCTTCTGTTTAATTCTTTTTCATAATATTTGTGCCAAGGAAATTTCATTTTATTGATTAATATTTATCTTTGTTCTTATTAACCTTATGTTTAATAAAATATAAACCAAAAAGTTTAAATTCATAACAATAATTTAATTACATGACTTTTAATCTTTTAATTCCAGAGATAAATAAAAGACCCAAAAATACAAAAGATGCTGTTATAAGTATTCTTACTTTAGAATGGCCTTTGACTTTGATGAAGATTTATTATCAGATAAAAAAAATGTATGGTTTTTCTAAGACATATCAGTCAGTTTATAAGGCTGTGAATGAATTGTTAGATAAAAAAGTATTAATTGAGGAAGATAAAGGATATAAAATAAATATTAGTTGGGTAAAAAATCTTCAGTCGTTTACAAAAATTGTTGAAACAAATTACTATTCTAAAGAAAGAATGAATAATCTTTCTGGTTTGAATAAAGGAAATTATGGGGAAGATGTAATGATTGTTACTTTTAAAAGTGTGTTTGATGCTGAGAAGTATCTTTATTATTTTATTAAATCTGAATTGTTGAAAAAGAAAAATCAGGATGTGTTTTATAAATCTAAATATGAGTGGAGACCTTTATTTTATTTAAGAGCAGAATATAATTATTTTACAAAATTAAAAAAAAGAGGACATAAGTTTTATTTTCTTTCTTCAGGAGTTTCTTCTCTTGAGGATTTTTCAAGAAATTTTTATAAAAAAATTAAAATAAATGTTAAGAATACAAAAAAACTTTCTAGAGAGAATATTATTGTTTTTTCAGATTATTTTATTCAAATATTTATTCCAAATTTGGTTGAAGAAAAGATGAGGAATTTTTTGGAAAAAAAAGATTTAATTGGACTTATGAAAATTCTTGATACCAATGGACCTGTGAAGATTATTATACATAAAGATAAATCTTTGTCAGATGAAATGAAAAAACAATTAAGCAAAAGTTTTAAAAATTAGATTTACTAAATATAAATATAAAAAGAAAAAATGGTGAAAGAAAAATTAAAAAAAGTTAAGAGAGTGGTAGAAATTGCTAAGATGGCTGGAAATTTTATAAGACCAAAAGAGAATAAACTGAATGCTTTAAAATTTGGATTAGCAGGGGGAATAGTTTCTGCAATTTATATATTTGCTATAACTCTTGGGGCGGTTTTAGGATTTAATGGATTGTTTGCTTGGACTCTTTTAATAAAAGGGATTTATGGTTTTTTAGGTTATAATGTATCTTATTTAGGTGCAATTCTTGGAGCAATATATGGTTTTTTGGATGGTTTTATAATTACATATTTATTTGCTTGGGTTTATAATAAACTTCTTTAATTTATTAAAGTATATTCTAATACAATAATTAATATAAACTTCTTTTGATTTTTTATTTTATGAATATTAAAATTAAAAAGGAAAATCAAGACGGAATTGTTCGACTTGAGAGTTCTGGAAAAGTTAAAGAGATTGTAATTAAAGAAGATTTTTTGAATAAAAAAGGTTCTTTGGTTTCTTTAGGTTTTAAGGGAAAAAGTAGTTCTGGAATACTTGAATTGACCCTTGAAGAATTGAAATTAATTCATAACGAAGTTTCAAAGAAAGAAAGATTGTTTAAAGAGATTAAGATTGAGAAAATTTGATATTTTTTTATTAACATAAACTTTAAAAACAAAAAGAGATAAGATATTCTGTTTTATATGCCTACGTGGTCTAACGGCTATGACACTTGCCTGTCGCGCAGGTAACCCGGGTTCAACTCCCGGCGTGGGCGTTTTTATTTCTTATTTTTATCGACGGTAAATATTTTTTTATTTTTTTAGAAAAGTTGGAGAGTTGCATACGGTTTAGGGATGGAGAAAAAAGAAAATTACTTATTATCATTATCAAATAATAAACTTATATAGAATTTTATAAATGAAATTTATCAATAATCTATATTGAACTAGAAACAATTTTAAATGGAATAAGTCCTTTTAATAATATGAGTTTAAAAATTTATAACACTGAAACAAGAAGTTTACAAAGATTTAAACCTATTGAAAAAGGAAAAGTAGGAATTTATGTCTGTGGACCTACTGTTAATGATGTGCCTCATCTAGGACATGCTAGACAACAAATAACCTTTGATATTTTGAGAAAATACCTTGAATATAGTGGATATAATGTCACCTTTGTTTCTAATGTTACAGATATTGATGATAAAATTATTAATAAAGCTAAAAAGCAAGGAATTGATATAAAAGAATTGACAGAAAAAAATCTTGCTACACATACTGAGGATTATGCTCAGATTGGAGTTAAAAAACCGGATGTTCAACCTAGAGCAACAGAATATGTTGAAGAAATGATAGATTTAGTACAAAAATTAGATGATAAAGGCATAACATATACCCTTGCGGGAGATGGAGTGTATTACGATGTTTCAAAATTTGAAAGTTATGGAAAATTTTCTGGACAGAAGATAGATAAATTAAGATCTGGCGCAAGAATTAATGTGAAAGACAAAAAAAGAAGTCCTGAAGATTTTGTTTTATGGAAGTTTTCTAAACCAGGGGAACCTGAATGGGATAGTCCTTGGGGTAAAGGAAGACCAAATTGGCATATCGAATGTTCAGCAATGTCTGCAAATATTCTAGGATTACCTTTTGATATTCATGGTGGGGGACAAGATTTAATTTTCCCACATCACGAAAATGAAGTTGCTCAATCAAAAGTTGCATATGGTAAAAAATTAGCAAACTATTGGATGCATAATGGAATGGTAAATGTAAATAATGTAAAAATGAGTAAGAGCCTTGGGAATTTCAAGACAATTAGGGATATTCTAGCTAAATATTCTGGTGAAGTTATAAGATATTTTGTTTTATCAGGACACTATAGAAAACCTATCGATTTTTCAGAAAAAACCCTTGGAAACGCTCAAAATTCTTATAATAGACTAAAAAATATATTAGATGGTTTAGAAAACGATGGAAGGAAAAATGAAGAGTATTTAAGAAAATATCGTAAAGGAATGGATAATGATCTAAATACTCCTACAGCTCTTTCAACATTGTGGCAACTTGTTAGAGATCCAGAAGCTGAAGGTAAATATCAAACCATTCAAGAAATGGATGCAGTTTTAGGTTTAAAATTGTTAAAAAAAAGAAGAGATTAGTATTCCTGAAAATATCCAAAGTTTGGTTCAAGAAAGATTGGATGCTAGAGAGGATAAGGATTGGAAACTTGCTGATCAAAAAAGAGACGAAATATCAAGACTAGGCTATCAGGTTGATGATACTCCTAAAGGTCCTAAAATTAATAAAAAATAATAACCCTTATAGAATTTACGCTACCAATTAATAAAAAATAAGGAGCATGTTATATTAATCCTTTTTTATAAGAATTTGTTTTATATCTCGAAATTCTTTTTATTTTTAAAAGACTTTTTTTAAAATTTAATTTAAAATTTTTATTATCCTTTAGAGAATATCCTTTAGTGCCTTCTTTATTATATATCTTTTTATCTTTTTCCAATTGATTTAAATAAGAAGGTATTGAAAAATATTTAAATTCTTTTTCTTTTTTTAATTCCTCTTTTGTAATTCCTGGATTTTCTTTTATTTTTTTATAAACTTTATCTTTATCTTTTAATTTTTTATATCCTATAATAAAATTATCTAAAATTTTTGGAAGATTAGCATTCCATTTTTCTTTTTTAGAATCTTTTAAATGAGATAAAAAATATTTTTTATTTTCCCACATAAATTTATGAAATTCTTTTTGAATACCCAAGAATCTTTTAAATTGTTCTTCTTCAGATGAACCTATTGTTGTTTGATTAAAGAAAAAATTTAAAGTATATTTTCTATCTATAGGGATAATTAAATTTGGAAGAAAAAAATGAAGAGTTTTTGAGAAAGTAACTAATTTTGGAGGATTTTTTTTATTTTTCTGATCAATCAATACAAGCTTATTAAATAAAAATTTAAGAGGTTTTTCAAGTTGTTCAAATAAATTTTTTTGTCTTTCTAAGGAAAATTTTGAAAGTTCACCTATTTTTTTTTGATATTTTAAGATAGTTCTTTTAAAATCTTTATCAAAATTAGATAATTTGGCTCCTCTAGAATTCATATTCCAAGCTGAAAGAGTTACATAAACCAATTCTAAGAAATTTTCCTTAAATTTTTGATCATTTTTTAGTAATTCTCTATATAAATACCATCCAGGATCATAAGGACGATAATTAAATGAAACCTCTTTTAAACAATTACTTATAAATTTTTCATTATTATTCCCCTCACTTTTTAGTTGTTCTATAATTTTAATTGGTTTTTTGTAATTTTTTATTTTTTTTTCATTTACATCCATATCCATTTTCATTCATCCCCAACATCCTTCCTCTTACTTAAATTTAATCTAAAATCTTTTACGATATTAATTTTTTCACTTATATCTTTGTCAAAATTTCCTTTAATAATTCCACTATTAACTTTCATATAATTTAAGGTTACAAAATCTTCCCAAATTCCTTTTTCTTCATCAATTCAGGAATATTTTTCTCTTCATCTTTTTTTCTTTTTTTTTCTGCTTTTTCTTTACATCTTGCCCAATATTCATTCATTTCAAGACCTGCTTTAAAATGACTTATACCTTTTACTCGAAGTTTCCAGTAAATTATCTGTCCATTAACTGTATCTATTCTTCTTGTAACTTTTTTCAATGCCCTTTTAGCTGCCCCTCTTCTTTGAGGCGAAGAATTAGGATTTACTAATTTTTCCTCCTCCTCTTTTTTCCATTCTAAAACTTCTAAAATTTCTTCTTGGATGTCTTTATATTTCTGTTTTACTTCTTTTTCTGTTAAAGGAATTGTTTTTGGTCGTTTGTATCCATAAGCCATATAAAATTATAGTTTATTTTGTTTAAATAGTTTTTTAAAATTCTTAATAACTTTTATATAATAAGTTAGGTGATATAAATTATGAATATATTTAATTTTTTTAAGAAAGTAATTAAAAAGGAAAATTTTAAAGAGGTTGACAAAGAAAAACTTAATTTTTCTGAGATTAAAATCTGGATTGATAAAAAGAAAGATGAAAAAAGTATAAAAGAAGAAAAAATATTTTTTTTAGTTAATGATAGAATTAATTTATTTATTAATGAATTCAAAAATAAAATAATAATTTTAGAGAATGTTAATATTGATTTAAAAAAAGTTGAAGATAATATTAAATTTGTTGTAAATGAAAGTCGAAAGAAATACATAGAATCTTCAGAAAATTTTATAAAAAATTTAAATAATTTAAATAATAATAAACTTGAAGAATTTGTCAATAATATAAATAAATCTTTTTTGGATTTTAATAAAAATTCACATATTTATTATGAGAAAGTTACTATCTTGATTGGAAAAGAAATGGCAGATATTAATGGAGTTTTAAAGCTATTTTCTAAAGAATTAATAAAAATTTTTGATGAAAATAAAAATATTATACATTTTTCTGAAACAGTTTTTTTTATTGAATCAAAATTAAAGCAAATTAATATAATTAAAAATTCTCTTGAAGAAATTAATCAGAAGATAATATTATTAAATAAAAAAATTGAATTTAAAAAAGATGAAAAAGAAAAAGTTTCTAAAGAAATTGAAAAAATTAAGAAAAGTAAAGAGTATATTGAAAATTTAGAAAGAAAAGAAAAAATTAATTTATTTAAAAAAGAATTAGAAAAAGATATTTTTAACTTGAAGCAGATTATTGATTTTAAATCATTAACTAATTTTTTTCATATTTTTAAAGAGCAAATGAATTTTTTAAAAGATTATAAAGAAAATTTTTTAGAGAATTTTCAGAAAGATAATGGAATAAATCTTTTAAAATTGTTAAATGAATCTAATTTGAATAACGAATTAATTTTTAAAAAAATAAAACAAATTAATAATAAAAAAGAAGAAATTGAAAAAGAAAAAGAGAAAATAGAAGAAGATAAAACTTTTGAATTAGATTTGAGAATAAGAAATGTTCTTTTAAAAATTAATGAATTAGGAGATGAAAAATTAAAAGAAGAAAAAAGGAAGATTAAGTTTAACGAAAATAATAAATATTTAACTGATTTATTGAATAAAAAATTTGAAAAAAATAATATTGAGTTAATTTTTGATAAATAAAAGTTATTTTTAGATATAAAAATATTTATAAATTATATTTTCTCTAAATAATCATATTAAAATAATAATTTGAAAATGAAAAGAATAATATTTGCTTTGTTTATGTTTATTTTTGTTTTAGCTTCAGTAAGTGCTATTGATACTAAGAAATATTAAGACAATACCTCATCAAGAGGTTCAATTAACTCTTTTTAATCCATCTACCCTTTCTTTTTTAGTTATAGAAATGTTTAAAAATATTTCAGATGATTATGGAGATGTATCTTTTATTCATTCTTCTTCCTCACCTAAATTTGGGATTATAATATATATAAAACAAGATGGTGTGAAATTAATATCTAAGAAATACGAAGAAGTTTATACTGCGGGAGATGTAATTAATTTAAGAATTGCTCCTAAATGGTTTGATTTTATTGAAACTCCTTCAAATAATATTACTTTATCTAATGAAACAAATTCTTCAGATATTTTGGTAAATGAAAGTTCTAATGTGATTTCTAATGATACTTTAAATGATACTTTGAATGAAATTAATAATGTTAGTGAAGAAAATTCTAAGATTACTGGAAATTTTATTTCTGAGAATTTTTTGAATAGTAAATTTTTATTAAAAAATTTACCTTATTTTGCAATAGTAGTATTTGTTTTTATTTTAGTATTTTTGGTTTCTTTAAAATTAAGGCATAAACAAATTTTAAAATATAAATATGGACCTGAACAAAAACAAGATAATATAAAAGTAAAAAAATTAAGTGAGTTTAAAGCTGAAAAGGAAAAAGAGAAAAATGATAAAAAAGATTTAATCAAAGAAAATGTTAGTAGTAAAATTTCTTCTGAACTTTCAGAAGCAGAAAAAAAATTAAAAGATGCACAGAAAGAAGTTGAAAAATTAAAAAGTGAAGAGAGAATAAAAGAGATTAAATCAAAAATGGTAGATTATGAAAATGAACTTATGAAACTTAGAAAAAAAGAAGAAAGAAATTCTGAAGATAAAAGTGATAAAGTCGAATAATTCAAAAAATGTCTCTTAGTAGTTATACAAAAGTTTTAAAAGAGATATTATTTCTTTAATTGAACTTTAAATAGGTTATAAAAAATGGATGAAGAAACAACAACCGTAGAAAATTCTGAAAATGAGGCTCCTGAAGCCCCAGAATCAGAAAAAAGTTCTGACGAATCTTCTAGCGAAGAATCAAATGAATCTTCAGAAGAATCTTCAAGCGATGATTCAGATGAAAATTCTGAATCAGAAGAGAATAGTGATTCTTCTAGTGATGATTCAAATGAGAGTTCTGAATCAGATAATGATGAGTCAGAGGATACTTCAGATGAATCTTCAAGTGATGATTCAGAAAAAAGTTCTGACGAATCTTCTAGCGAAGAATCAAATGAATCTTCAGAAG
>CAYPDP010000003.1:15463-68793 GCA_964409555.1 Candidatus Woesearchaeota archaeon
AATCTTCAAACGATGATTCTAACGAGTCTTCTAATGATGATTCAAGTGAAGATAAGGAATAGTTAGACTAATTTTAATATTTTTTTTATTTTTATTTTTATTTTTATAGAGGTATCAACAGATTTATATAATCTTTTTATAATATTTTTTGATGGGAGGTAAGATTATAACTAGTTTTTTATTTATTTTATTAGTAATATCTCTACTTTCTTTTTATTGGTTTATTCCTATTAAAACAACAAATTTTAAGGAACTTAAAGCAGGATTTTCAAATAATTACAATTTTAGTGTTGGAGGATTAAATTCTTTAAAGGATACACAGTTTTATGAAAATATGAGATATCCTGATAATAATATTTCTTATAAAATTTATAGTTGTCCTGTTAAAAAGAGATATGATATGATTAATGCATTTGAAGATATGTCTAATTTAACTATTTTAAATTTTTATCCGGTTGATTTTAATGAAGAAATTTCTGTAAATTGTAATTCTAAAAATAAAATTGAAGAAGGATTATTTATAGCTGGAGAGGGTGGTCCTTCAAATATCACTAAGATAGAAAATTTTAATATTATTATTAAAGGAACAATTTTACTTTTAAAAGATGTTGGATGTGGGAAACCAATTGTACAAACTCATGAATTGTTACATTCTTTGGGATTTAATCATTCTAATAATCCTAATAATATAATGTATCCTATTGCAAAATGTGGTCAAACAGTGGGTGATGAAATTCCTTCTCTGATTAATAAATTGTATTCGATAAATAGTTATCCTGATTTGGTTTTAGAAAATGTTTCTGCAATAATGAATGGAAAATATCTTGATATTAATATAAGTGTGAGAAATAATGGATTAAAGAAATCTGAAACAGCTAAGATAATTATTTATGCAGATGAAAAGAAGATTAAAGAAATTCCTTTTAAAGGATTGGGTATTGGGTATGGGAGGAAAATAATTCTTTCAAATATTTGGGTTCCTAAAATAAGTATTAAAGAAATAAAAGTTGTTTTAGATTATAATCTTAATGAATTGAGTAAAGATAATAATCAGGTTTTATTGATTATTAGTTGATAAAAAATAAAGAAAAGAAATAGTTTACTGATAACTTAATCATCTAGTCCTAAATCGTCAATACTGAGATCCTCATTATCATCAAATTCTGGTTCTTCTAAATTTCGGATTTGATTTATTTCATCACCCATATTTTGTCCTCCTTTAGGTTTTATTCATAAAATAAAATCTCTTTTTAAATGCTTCTATACTTTAGAATATGTTTTTGTCGAGGAGGTTTAATTATTCAATAGTAAAATTATTTTTTATTTTTAATAGTTATTTTAGATAATATGTAATAATTAACTATAACAATCTTTTTAATTAACAAATTTATATTATTTTTATGGTAGATATTATTTCTTTTGAAGAAAGAAAACTGAAAAGAGAAGAGGAAAAAAATAATAATTATTTTACCAAGGATTTTTATTTTTATAAGTGTGGGGAATGTGGAAATATTAAAAAATATCCTTATGAAATATCGAATCCTACTTGTTTAGGAAAAGATATTTTAAGACATAGTAAAAAGTTTATGGTTAGAATAGATACTGAAGAAGAAAGAAAAATAAGAAGGAGTAAATTTAGATAGGATTAAAAAAAGATTGGATGATGATCGTATGTATTTATTAGAATTCTTTGAGGAAACTTTATAAGGATATTTTTATTTAAGTAATTATGAATATAAATAGGATTGGGATTTCTACGGCAGTGAATACTCCTAATGAAAATAATGGTAGAATGACTGATCTTTTGGATGAGGGATTTAAACATATTGAGTTTTATAAAAAAGTTACTTTACAGATTACTGAAAAAACTTGAAAAAAGATGTTTTAATTGGTCAAGTAAAATTTTGGTAAAATCTGTGCTGATGAAAAAAGAATTAAATAAATTATACTTAATCCCAAATTCAAAGATTGTTGTTGTTTCTGGAGGATTTGATGAAAAAGATTTTCCTGAGATTTCCATAAAAAATTATATGGATATCAAAAAGAAGATTTTAGGGAAAAATTCTTCTAAAAAAGTAATATTATTTGTTGGAAGGATAGTTCCTGCAAAAGGATTAATTTTTTTAATAAGAGCCTTGCCAAATATCTTACTTAAAAATAAGGCAAAATTATTAATTTTAGGGGATCAATATTTTGGGAAGTATAGAAAGATTATTGATAAAGAAATAAAAAAATTAGGTTTGGAGAATGATGTTATTTTTTTAGGAAAGAAAAATCAAAGAGAAGTGTACAAATATTTCTCAATAGCAGATACTGTTGTGATTCCTTCAGTATATGAGCCATTTGGAATGGTATTAATTCAGGCGTTAAATTATAATCTCCCAGTCGTAGTTTCCAAAAAAATAGGTTCATTAGAGAATTTAAAAAATAATAAAAAGATTAAAATTATAGATCCCCATTCAATAAAGGAAATATCTAATTCTGTGAATTATCTTTTAAAAAATAAAAATAAAAAAAAATCTCCGAAAATTTTAATTAAAACTTGGAAAGAAGTTATTAATGAAATTGAAGAAGTAATGAAACCTCATTTTTATCGATGATAAAAGAAAAAAAATCCATCCACCCATGCTCCAGACCACAGCATCTGTTATAATTTTTTATTAATTGTCAATGCCGTAATTGTTCGTTCAAACAAGGGAGTTTGCTTCACAAGAAATATATCTGAATTTAACCTGTTAGAATCTGGAAAAATAAGTGGTTGGATAAAACCAACCACTTTTATCCCCCCACCCAGATTCGAACTGGGGATCTCCCGGGTTCTGTTTAAGTTTCCTCGGAAAACTGGCTTTTGGGGCTTCATTTAATTTCCAATCAGTCTTGAACCTAATTTAATAGGAAGGGTTGATAAGGGAAACCTTAGTTTCCTTTATATGGAATATCCACCTTAGATAAACCTTTGAATTTTTATACGATTTCATAGAAGACAATTAGAAATTTTATTTCTGTGCCTAAAGAGAAAATCGAAAAAAACCGTTAGGTTGTTTTCATCTACAGCCAGGCGCTCTAACCGCTGAGCTATGGAGGGATAATATTATAGATTTATTTGATTTTTAAAAGTTGTTATATTTATTTTATTGGATTTGAAGTATAATTTAAAATAATTTTAAACGAAGAATATTTAAAGAAAGTTTTTTATATAATTTAAAGAGGGTATTATTAAAGAATAAAAGATGGCAGAAAAAGATAATGTATTTTCAAGTAAAATAAAATACGGAGGAATTTTTTCTTTTAGTGATTTTTATGTATTTTGTTATAATTGGCTTAAGGAAGAAACTGGGTTAAATGTTGCTGAAACAAAATATGCAGAAAAACTTTCAGGAGATTCTAAAAATATAGATATTGAATGGAAAGGTTCAAGAAAAATTACAGATTATTTTAAATTTGAAGCAAAAATAACTTTTAAAATAGTTGCTTTAACAAATGTGGAAATAGTTAAAAGTGCTACAAAAATAAAAACAAATAAAGGTAGTGTTGAGGTAAAAATAACTGGGACTTTGGTAAGAGATTATCAGGGTAAATTTGAAACTACTGCTTTTAAAAAATTCTTGAGAAGTATTTATGAAAAATGGATTATATCTTCAAGGTTAGGTAATTTTGAAGATAAAGTTGTTGGTGATTGTGACGATTTTCTTAATCAGGCAAAAGCATATTTAGATATAGAAGGGAAAAGATGATATTTAATAAGACGATAAATGATAGAAACTTTTAAATACAAATATCTTTTATTTTTATTATGAAAAGAGCAATTATATTAATATTTTTAATTTTGATGATTTTTCCTTTGTTTTCAGCAATTAATCTCAATATAGAAAAGTTAGATTCTACTAATGTTATGGTTGCAAAAATTAATAGACCAACAGTTTTTAATTTGAAAATAACTAATTATGGAGAGTCAGATAATTTCAGATTTGATAATTTTTTAGGATTTAGAATGTTTCCAATAGGAACAGTTAAAATTGATTCTGGAGAGACAAAAGATATTCAATTAAGTATATTTGCTCCGACTGATTTCAAGTATAGAGGATTTTATAATTTTCAGTATATAATTACTGGAAATGATTTGTCAAATATGAAAGAAGATTTAACTGTTAAAATAATAGATTTAAAAGAATCTTTTAAAATTGGTTCTGGAGAATTTAATCCTAAATCTAATTCAATTAAAATATATATTAAAAATAAAGAAAATTTTGATTTTGGGAATATGAATGTATTATTTTCTTCTCCTTTTTTTAGTATAAAAAAAGAATTTACTTTAGGTCCTAATGAGAAAAAAGAATTTGTTATTGAGTTAAATAAAGAAGATTTTAAAAAATTAATGGCTGGATTTTATACTTTGAATGCTGAAATCAATGTTGAAAAACAAAAAACAAAAATTGAAGGAATTATAAAATTTTCTGAGGAAGATATTTTAAAAACAACTTCAAAAGATTATGGTCTTATTTTAAATACAAAAATAATAAAGAAAACCAATAATGGAAATATAGTTACTTCTTCTAAAATTACAATAAAAAAGAATATAATATCTCGGCTTTTTACAACTTTTAATCCTGAGCCAGATGTTATTGATAGACAAGGATTTTATATTTATTATACCTGGAGTGATGAAGTAAAACCTGGAGAATTTTCAGAAGTTATAGTAAAAACTAATTGGATTTTTCCCTTAATAATTTTAGGATTTATTCTATTAATAGTTATTTTAGCAAAACAATATTCTAAATCTGATTTAGTATTAAAGAAAAAAGTTACTTTTGTTCATGCGAAAGGAGGAGAGTTTGCTTTAAAGGTTTCAATTTTTGTTAGTGCAAAAGAGTTTGTTGAAAGAATAAATATTATTGATAAAGTTCCTCCTTTAGTTAAAATATATGAGAAGTTTGGAAGAGAAATACCTTCTAAAGTTGATAGTAAAAATAGAAAAATAGAATGGAATATTGAGAAACTCGATGCTGGAGAGTCAAGAGTTTTTTCATATATAATTTATTCAAAGATAGGTGTTTTAGGAAAATTTGCTTTACCTTCGACTACAGCAGTATATGAAAAAGAAGGCAAGATAAAAGAATCAGAATCAAATAGGGCTTTTTTTATTGCTGAACAAGGTAATAAAGAAATTGAAGAATAATTTTTAAAGTACTTTATTTTAATTTTTACATGAACTACATATAAGTGTCCCATTTATTTTATAAAGAGAACCATAATTTCCACATTCTTCACATATTCCCTCTCTTTCAGGTGTTTTTTCTTTTGTTCTTTTAATTCTTTTTAATTTTTCACTTTCTTCATTTATTTTTGCAAGTTCTTCAAGTTCAGGATAAAATTCTGGATTAAATGTTAAAATATCTCTTATAGAAATTATTCCTACAAGTTTTTTCTCATGAATTACTGGAAGTCTTTCAAATTTTAATTTTTTCATTTTGTTTATTGCTTCTTCAATATTTGAGGTTGGTTTTATTGTTGCTATTTTTTTAGGAGAAATATCAATTGCTTTTATTTTGGAAAGGTCTTCTTTAGATTTTTTTATTAAAGCCCATAATATATCTTGTTGAGTGATAAATCCTACAAGTTTTTTTTCATGCATTAAAAGTAAACTACTTGTATTTTTTCTTACCATTTTTTTTGCACATTCAAGAAGATTTGTCTCAGGTTTTACACTAAGAGCATCACGAGTCATTAAATCTGCAACAAGTATTTTATTCATAAATTATCTAAGAATATGGGACTTATAAGTTTTACTTATTAGAAATATTTATCACAATAATCTTTAAATAGGATTTTATTAGAGGATTATTATGTGTAAAAAAAATCTTGAATTTAAATTTAAAGAAATTAATGTTATAAAAGATATTGATGTTATAAATTATACTGTAGATGGTAAAAAGGGAATTTCTCATCTGGAAAAAGATTTTAAAAATTTTTTTAAGTTTTATAATATTGGATTAGCTTTGGCTGAAGGAAGTAATAGTGAAATACGTGTCACTAGAGAAAAAGATGTTTATGGAGGTAATATTGTTTTAGAAGGGACAGATAAATCTATAATAGATGGTGTTTTTTCTTCGAATGTATATAGAAACTATTTTGTTCCTTGTTTTAACACCGATAAGAATGGAGATTATTGTTCTGTAAATATTAAAAATAGATCTTATCGTATTTATGTTCCTAATGGAATTGGAAAATTATCATTTTTACAAGGAGTTAAACAAGAATAAAATGACAGATAAGCCAGTTGTTTTGATGCCTGAAGATATACAAAGAATTATGGGAAAAGATGCTCAGAGAAATAATATTATGGCTGCCAAGATGGTTTCAGAGATTGTAAAGACAACTTTAGGGCCAAAGGGAATGGATAAAATGTTGGTTTCTCCTGGAAATGATATTATTGTTACAAATGATGGGGTTACAATTCTTGAAGAGATGCAAATTGAACATCCTGCTGCAAAAATGATGGTTGAAATTGCTAAGACTCAAGAGTCAGAAGTTGGTGATGGAACAACAAGTGCAGTTATGATTGCAGGAAAACTTTTAGAGAATGCAGAAAATCTTTTAGATAAAAAAATACATCCGACAGTTATCACAAAAGGGTATAGGATTGCAGCAGAAAAAGCTCAAAATATTTTAGAAGAAATTTCTTTGAAAATTTCAGAGGATGATGAAGATGTTTTAATACAAATTGCAATGACTGCTATGACTGGAAAAGGTGCTGAAAGTAATAGGGAGAAATTTTCAGAAATTATTGTTAAAGCCGTTAAACAGGTCGAAAATAATGGGAAAATAGATTTAGGAGATATTAAAATTGAAAAAGTTAAAGGAGATGGAATTAAGGATACTGAACTTATCTCAGGAATTGTTTTAGATAAAGAGAGAGTTTCAATTGATATGCCCTCAAAAGTTTATGAGCCTAAAATAGTTTTAGTTGATTTTCCTTTAGAATTAAAAAATCCAGATATTGATACTAAAATTTCAATTTCTTCTCCTGAACAATTACAGAATTTCTTAAATCAGGAAGAAAAAATAATAAAAGATATGATTGAAAAAATAAAATTATCAAAAGCAAATGCTGTTTTTTGTCAAAAAGGAATTGATGATTTTGCACAATATCTTTTAGCGAAAGAAGGAATTTATGCTTGCAGAAGAGTTTCAAGAAGTGATATGGAAAAAATATCTAAAGCAACACAAGGGAAAATAGTAAGTAATCTTGATGAGATTCATGAAGGTATTTTAGGAAATGCTCAAATTATTGAAGAAATAAAACACGGAGATGATGTTTTAACTTATATTAAAGGGTGTAAAAATCCTAAAGCAGTTACAATTCTTATTCATGGAGGAACAGATCATGTTATTGATGAGATTGGAAGAGCTATTGAAGATGGTCTGGGAGATGTTGTTTCATCTTTAAAAACAGGTTTAGTTGTTCCAGGTGGGGGAGCTATTGAAGTTGAATTAGCTAGAAGAATTAGAGAATTTTCTCAAGAATTAAGTGGAAGAGAACAATTAGCAGTAGAGGAATTTGCATCTGCTTTGGAATTTATTCCTGTAACTCTTGCAGAAAATGCTGGAATGGATCCGATTGATGTTTTAACAGAATTAAAATCAAAACATGATTCAGGAGAAAAAAATGCTGGTTTAAATTTATTTAATAATAAAATTGAAAATGTTTTAGAAGCGAGAATCATTGAACCTTATAAGATAAAAAGTCAGGCTATAAGTTCTGCAACTGAAGTGGCTATAATGATTTTAAGAATAGATGATGTAATTGCAAGCACTGGAAAGAAAGATAATAATTCTCCTGATTTTGGAAAAGGTATGAATGGAATGTCTTTTTGAGTAAATATTAACTTTATAAATTCAAAAAATTATGAATTTTCATGGATATTGATAAAATAACTTCAATTGCACTGAATAAACTTCCTTTAGAATTTATAACTCCTTGTTTAATTCATAATTATTTTGTTTCTTTAGTTATGAGTAAAGGAGAATATTGTGTTTTAATAGACACTCAAAAGAAAAGAATTAATAATGAAAATGAATTTATTGAACATTCAGAATATTTAAGATATTATTTTAGTAACATTAGAAATTGGCATTATTGCTGATTATCCTAAAAGAGCATAAATAACACTTGCAATTATTATAACTGCTGCAACTATATTTTTCCAATGTAATTTTTCTTTAAGAAAACTCCATGCAAAAATGTATATGAATATTGGTCCAATCATTATTATTAATGTTGTTGATATAACTCCGAGATGAGTATAACCATAGTATATTACAATTCTATAAATAAACCATATTGCAGATATTCCTAATATTTCAAGACTTACTTTTGCGTCAAGGTCATTGAAGAATTTTGGTCTGAATAAAATGAAACTAATAATGAATATTCCGAAACTTCTTAAAAAGTAAAAAGTTATAGGAGAATAATAGTCTAAAATTAATCTTGAAATAATTAATTCAAGTGCGTAGAAAAAACTTCCTGCAATTGCTGCACTAAAATATTTGTTAAAATTTAAATGATGTTTTCTTATGTGGGAAAATATAAGTGCTCCTGCAGCTATTAATGCTGGAATTATTACTTTTAAATTTCTTCCATAAAGTCCGGAATCAATAAAAAAACTAAATAAAATTGCTAGAGATATTATAAATAATGGTTCAAGGATTTTTGCTGGTTCTAAGTTGGATATTTTTTCCCATTTCATTGAGAAAAATGTAAAAAGATTTGCAATAAGTGCAAAGATTATAACCAATCCTAAAATTATTATATTTTTTAATTCAAAAGCTTCAGGAGTCATTCTCCAGAAAAAATAAATAAAAGGAAACATTATTATTAATATTCCTAGAAAAGACGCAGTTTGATAAAGTTTAACACTTACTTTTTTATTCATAAGAATTATTTTTTCCATAATTGTCCCTGTTGCTAATGCCAAAGATCCAATAATTGGTATATATATCATCTTCTTTTTTATAATTAAATTAATTTAAGAAAAATGCATTTAAAAGAATTTAGTTTGTTGTAAAATTTAAAATTTTAAATTTAATCTTTAGATTTTTTTAGAAAAAATATTAATATGAAATAAAAGAAAAAACAAAAGATTTAAATAGTTTATATGTTATATAATTTCATATGAATTAAATTTACATATTCAAAAAAGGAAAAATAAAAAATGACATATGGGTTTACAAAAAAAGTTGATTTAGAATTTAGTGATACTGTTAAAAAAACAAGAGAGGAATTAGGGAAATCTGGTTTTGGAATTTTAACAGAAATAAATGTAAAAGAGACTTTAAAGAAAAAATTAGATGTAAATTATGATTATTATATAATTCTTGGTGCATGTAATCCTCCTTTTGCATATGAAGCATTAAAGGCTGAAAAAGAAATTGGATTATTGTTGCCTTGTAATGTTATTGTTTATAGTGATAATGGAAAAATATTTGTTTCTGCAATAAATCCTATTGTTGCTATGAGTATGGTTGATAATCCTAAATTAAAAGAGATTGCAGATAAGATTAGTGAAAAATTAAAAAAAGTTATTGATAATATAAAATGAGCTTAATAGGATATTTTATTTAAATATTTAAATATTTAAATTATAAAAATGAAAGAATGAAAAAATAAAAATGGTAAAAGTTGAAATTTTAACAACTCCTGGATGTAGTAGTTGTGTAAGAGTTGAGAATATGTTTGATGAAATGAAAGTTAAGTATAAGATAATTGATATTACTAAAAAGCCAGAGATATTACAAAAATATCCTGTAATGTCTGCACCAGGAGTTGTTATTGATGGAAAATTAGAATTTAGTGGCGTTCCATCAAAAAAAGAATTAATGAAAAAATTGGGAAAATAATTTTTCATAAAATATTTATAAAAAATTATTTAAGATAAAAATAAAGGAAAACAAGAAATTTTCTAATCTTCCATTTTTAAGAAAAATAAAAAATGAAAGAAAATAAAAAAACGTTTAAAGTTCAGGGAATGAGTTGTGCTAGTTGTGCAGCTAATATTGAAAAAAGTTTATATAAAGTTAAAGGTGTTAAAAAAGCGACAGTTAATTTTGCAAGTAAGACTGCTCAAGTTGTATATGATGAAAAACAAGTTGGTGAAAAAGATTTGTTTAAATGTGTAGAAAAAAAAGGTTATACTCCTGTTGATTTGAATCTTAAAAGTATTGAATTTAAAGTTGTTGGAATGAGTTCCGAACATTGTGCAGGTGTTGTAAAGAATGCTCTTGAGAAATTAAATGGTGTAAGAAATGTAGAAACAAATTTTCCAAATAGCTTTGCAAAGATTAATTATGAGCAAGGTAAAATAAAAATATCTGATATGAAAAATGCAATTGATAATGCAGGATATAAGGCAGTAGTTGCAGAAGAAGGTGAGGATTTATATGAAAAAGAAAAAAGAATAAAAGAAAAAGAAATTAATATTTTAAAATGGAAATTTATTGTTGCAAGTGTTTTTTCCCTTCCTATTTTGTATTTAGCTATGGCAGAATTAATAAGTAAAAGTTTAATTCCAGGATTTCTTAGTCCAGAATTATTTCCTGTTCGTTTTGCCTTGTTTCAAATTACTCTTTCAATTCCAGTAATTATTGCAGGATATAGGTTTTATACTGTTGGGTTTAGAAATTTAATTCAGAGAACACCAAATATGGATAGTTTAATTGGATTGGGTACTGGTGCAGCTTATATTTATGGAATATTTGCTGTTTATAAAATACTTACTGGTTCAACTGAATTTGTTACTAGTTTATATTTTGAGACAGCAGGAGTTATTATTGCTTTGATTTTACTTGGAAAATATCTTGAGGCTATTACAAGTGGAAAAACAAGTGAAGCAATTAGAAAATTAATGGGGCTTGCTCCAAAAACTGCAATTGTTATTCGTAATGGAAAAGAAGTTGTAGTTTCAATTGATGAACTTGAAATTGGAGATTTAATAATAGTTAAACCTGGGGAAAAAATTCCTGTTGATGGAACTGTTACTGATGGAATTTCAAGTGTTGATGAAAGCATGATTACTGGGGAGAGCATTCCTATTGAAAAAAAGAAAGGAGATGAAGTTATTGGGGGAACAATTAATAAAAATGGTTCTTTAACTTTTAAAGCAGAAAAAGTTGGAAAAGACACAGCACTTGCACAGATAATCAAATTAATTCAAGAAGCTCAAGGTTCTAAAGCACCTATTGCTCGTTTAGCTGATATAATTTCAGGATATTTTGTTTGGATAGTAATAGCTATCTCAGTTTCAAGTTTTTTATCTTGGTATTTTTTATCTGGTTTAGGATTTTTATTTGCTCTTACTATTTTAATATCTGTTTTAATCATTGCGTGTCCTTGTGCTCTTGGTCTTGCAACTCCAACTTCTATTATGGTTGGTACTGGTCTTGGAGCAGAACATCATATTTTAATTAAAAGTGCTGAGGCACTTGAGATAGCTCACAAAACAAATGCTGTTATTTTAGATAAAACTGGAACAATAACTAAAGGAGAACCAGAAGTAACACAAATTTTGAGTTTCTCTAGAAGGGATGAAAAAGCTATTTTAAAACTTGCAGCTTCAATTGAAAAAAATTCACAACATCCTCTTGCACAAGCAATTGTTGAAAAAGCAAAAAAACAAAAAATAAGTTTATCTTCTGTTTTAGGTTTTAAGGATATTCCTGGAAGAGGAATTGAGGGAAAAATAGAGGGTAAAAAAATATTTTTGGGAACTATAAAATTAATGAAGGATAATAAAGTATCAGTGGATAATTCATACCTTCAGAAAATTGAAAAACTTGAAGAAGAGGGAAATACAGTTATTTTAATTTCAGAAGGAGCTATTTTAGTTGGTGCTATTGCTGTTGCAGATACAATTAAGGAAACTTCTAAAGAGGCAATATTGAAATTAAAAAATTCTAAGATTGATGTTTATATGATTACAGGAGATAATATTAGAACTGCTAAGGCAATTGCAAAGAAAGTTGGTTTGGATGAGTCTCATGTTTTTGCTCAAGTATTACCTGAGAATAAAGCAGGTCATGTTAAAGAACTTCAGGATAAAGGAAAAGTAGTTGCAATGGTTGGAGATGGAATAAATGATGCTCCTGCTTTGACTCAAGCAAATATTGGAATTGCTATAGGTGCAGGAACTGATGTTGCAATTGAAAGTGCAGATATTGTTTTAATCAAAAGTGATTTATTAGATGTTCCTGTTGCATTAAAACTTAGTAAAGTAACAATGAAAAATATTAAACAGAATTTATTTTTCTCTTTTGGTTATAATACTTTAGGAATTCCGATTGCTGCAGGAATTTTATATCCTTTCTTTGGAGTTTTATTAAGTCCAATAATTGCAGCAGGTGCAATGAGTATGAGTTCTATTAGTGTTTTACTTAATGCTTTAAGACTTAAACATGTTAATTTAGAATAAATTAGAGATAATTTGTGAATTATGTGCGGACCGGGAATCTCACACGAGAGCACATCTCTCGTGCTCTTTGCACACTGAATGAATTTAAACTAATTATGTTCAATTCTTTTATGCGCGGACCGGGAATCGAACCTAAAAACAACCAAGGTTTTTTTTATTTTCCTTTTTAGTTAAAACTTATTTTTTCAAAACCAAGAATATATATTTTTCTTTTTGTATGAATAACAAATATATATTTTATGCGCGGACCGGGAATCGAACCCGGCTCACCTCGTTTTTGCTGTGCTTTTAGAGACGAACTTAGTTTCTTTGAGCTTAATATCCTTTTTTTAAAGGTTCAAAGTTTTTTTCCTTTTGGAAACCTTTTTTAAAGGTTTATTGGCAACGAGATATTCTACCAATAAACTATCCACGCTTAATGTATAAATAATATATTTTAGGTTTAAAAAATTAATTAAAAAGCATATCATAATTATCTTCAATATTTTTTTCAACTTTTTTTAGTGAAATGTTTTTTATCTCAGATATTTTTTTATAAGACTCAATAATATTTATTGGAGAATTATTTTTTTCTTTATCTGGATGTAGAAATGGACTATCTGTTTCACAGAATAATTGTTCAATTGGAGTTATTTTTATGATGTTTTTAAAATGTTCAGAATATTTAACAATACAGGGTATGCTTAAAGACCATTTATTTTCAATTATTTTTTTAACAAGTTTTAAATTTCCAGAGAAACAATGCATTATTACTTTTTTGCAATTATGTTTTTCTAATATCTCAATTATTTCTTTTTCTGCTTTTCTAGAATGTATTATTAGGGGTTTATCTAATTCTTTTGAAAGATTAATAAATTTTTCAAAGATTTTTTTTTGTTTTTCATATTCCTTAGACCAGTTTAAATCAATTCCAACTTCGCCAATAGCAATTATTTTATTTTTATTTTCTTTAATAAAATCTATTTCATTATTAATTTCTAAATCAGATAATTTTAAAGCATCAATTGGATAAATTCCAAGACAAGATTTTATTTTTGATGATTTTTCAGAGAGTTCAAGTGTTTTTCTGTTTGATTTTATATCTACACCACAATTTAAAATTATATTTATTTCTGATTTGTCTATTTCTTTTAAAAGATTATTTAGGTTCTTACATATATCTAAGTGGGCATGAATATCTATTAACATATTTTTAATTAATGAATATCTATTATAAAATTAGTGTTTTATCCAAATCTTTCTTTTATAAATAATATTAATTAAAGCTCCTCTTTATAATATAAGTTTTGATTCTGTATAAATTTTCATAATTATTTCTATGATTGTAAAAATAATAAGCCAGTAGTTTACATCAAGTTCTAGATTTATTGTGAGAATTAAAGCAATTATTGTCCAAATTATAATTATCTCTGATAAAGTTTTAATTAATATTAATAATATTTTTTAATTTTTATAAGGTATTTAGATTACAGAATTATTTTTTTGGTAATAATATTTATTTTATTTCTTCTTAAAGAATCCATACCATATTAAATATATTGATATAAGAATATCTATAAAAAAGATTATTATAGGATTTATTTCAAAATTAAATATTGAGTGTGATGGACCAGTAAGAAAAGTAATTAATAAAAAAATAATTCCTATAATTCCTAATACAAAATCTAAAAATTTTATCATTTTATTTTATATGGACCCGGTAGGAATCGAACCTACGATCTACTCGGTGTAAACGAGTTGTCATAACCACTAGACCACGGGTCCATTATAATTTATAAAAAAAAGAGTTTTTAAGTTTTTTCTTAAACAAGAATGCTGTATTTTAATTTCATAAATGTTCTTATAGAAGAATACTTTCTTTTAAAATTCTTTTTTATTAATTTTTTAGGGTAATCTTCAGGTATATTTTTTGAAATATAATAATCAAAAAGTTTTTCTCCAAGAGAATATCCTTGACTATAAAGAGTTAGATAATAATTATTTATATCTTTATCTATATTTTTTTTTAATTTTTTTAGAAAATTATCATTTTCTTCTAATGAATCTGGATATTTCTCAAATTCTGTTTTTCTTTCAGGAACAATCAATTTCGAACAGAAAAATCCTATAGCTTCCATTAATATTCTTGTAGTAAATTTCTCCATATAATTTTGTTTATAATAATTAATTTTAGAATTAGCAAAATGGAGAAAATGTCCTGACTCTTCTGCAATTGCTGCTTCATCAAATTTTCTAATTAGTATTACTTTGGGATTTACAAGATATACGTTTCTACCTTTTTTAGCTAAATTAAAATCTTTTCTTTCAGATTCCTGAAGTCCTAGTGGTTCAAATAATGAATTTTTTCTAATTAAATAAACTTCAGGATAATAAGGTATCTTTAATTTGAGTTCTTCTGCAATATTTTCTATTGATTCATAAACTGCTTCTTCAACTTTAGATTGTAATTTTTTATATATCATTATTTTAATATTTAATAATAATTAATAATTATAAATTTATTTGTTTAGTAAATTTCTTAATATTTCTTAATATTTTTTAATCTTAGAAGTAGTAATCTTTATAAATAAAAATTATCTCTTTTAAATATGAATGCTGAATCTAACAGAAATAATGATATTCCTGAAATGAATCTTGATAAAAAATATTCTTCTAAGAATGAAGTCATTTCTAAAAATCCAGAAAAAGATAAAAAAGAAATGGAAAAGAAAAAAAAGGAAATTGAAAAGTTAAAAAGTTTTATTGTTAAAAAATATTCTTATGTTAAGGCTATTGGGATTTTACCACCTCAATCAATTAAACTATTTATCGAGGAAGAAGAAGTTCCTAAAGAATCAGAAAAATATATTCATCTTTATATTATTCTTCCAGAAGATAAAGTTAAAGAGATTTCTAAGATTAAACAAGAAATAGTAAAACAAATTGATTCTACAATTAAATCAACCAGTCAAAAAATATGGGTACATGTTAATGTTCCTTCAGATATCTGGGAGATTTGTTTGGATAGTAAATTTGAATTAACTCAAGCAATAGCAATGTCTTATCCTCTTTATGATACAGGATTTTTGGGAGCTTTAAGATTGGCTGAGATTCATAAATCTCTTGTTCTTCAGAAATTTGAGAGATATGTTGTCAGTTATGTTATTGTAGGAAGTTTTTTCAGAGGAGATGCAACTTCCATATCAGATATAGATATTGTTGTAATTATTAATGATACAGATGTTAAGAGAATGCCTCGTCTTGAATTAAAAGAAAGATTAAGAAGTATAATTGCAGGGGCTCATACACAAGAGGCAATAGCATTGGCAGGGGTGAAAAATAGTTTGCATGTTCAGACATATCTTCTTACTGATTTTTGGGAAAGTGTTAAAGATGCCCACCCAGTTATGTTTACTTTTATCAGAGATGGAATTCCTCTTTATGACCGGGGAACATTCCTGCCTTGGAAAGCTTTATTGAAGATGGGAAAATTAAAACCAACTCCTGAGGCAATTGATATGTTTATGAAAACTGCAGATAGAACAAAAGAAATGATTGAAAGAAAACTTCTTGATACTATGATGGATGTCTATTATGGTGTTTTAAACCCTTCACAAGCTTTAATTATGCTTTATGGAAATCCTCCACCGACACATAAAGAAACTCCCACATTAATGAAAGAAATATTTGTAGACAAAGAGAAAATGTTAAATAAATCAGATATAAAAATTCTTGAGAAAATTGTAGGATTATTCAAAGAATATGAGCATGAAAAACTTAAGAAGATAAGTGGAAAGGAAATTGATAATTTAGTGAAAGATTCTGAAGAGTATATGAAGAGACTTAATAAATTAAGAAAACAGATTGAAAAACAAGCTCAAGAAAGAATTATTGAACAAATTTATAAAGATGTTTTTGAATTGTTAAAATCAATTGTAGGAAAATTTTCTCAAGAAAAAATAATTCAAGAATTTGAGAAAAAGTTTGTTAAAAAGGGAAAATTTTCTCCTCATTCATTCCGTATTTTAAAGAATATTATTTTAGCAAGAAAAGAATTTAAAAAAGGAAAATTAAGTTCTCATAAAGTTGATGAAGTAAGAAAAAATGCTTCAATTTTAATTAACGAACTTATTGAATATGGTCAGAGATGTGATTTAGCTATTGCTGAAAAAAGAAGAATGAAAATTATTTATAAAGTGAAAAATGAAAATAAAACTGCAGAATTATTAATTTCTAATGAAGATGCTTTTTTATTTAAGGATAATAATGTGAAAATAATTTCTGAAAACGGAATTAAAAATTCTAATATGAATGAAGTATCTGAGTCAATGAATAATAAAAAATTAGATAATTCTATAGAGATAAATCCAAAAATATTTAAAGTACTTAAAAAAGAATTAGGAAATTTTAAAATTATTATTTAATTTCAAAATGAAATATTTTTTTATATTGGGGAGAAATCCTGAATTATCTTTAACTGAAATTATTTCTTATTTTAATAGATTTGATAATCCTATTAAAGATTATCTTAAAAATAAAAATTCAGTTTTAATAGATGTTGAGAAAAATATTCCTGAAGATATTATTGAGAAATTAGGAGGAACTATTGCTATTGGAGAAGTAATTGCTTCCGGAAGTATTGAAAATATTTTTAATAATATTGAAAATGAATATTTGTATTCAGGAACAAAAAATAAATTTAATTATATTATTTGGGATTTTGCTGATTCAGAGAATGTTTCTAAGTTATCTGTTCATCTAAAAAAAATATTTAAATTAGAAAGATTAAAATCAACTGAAAAACAATTTTCAGGAAATTTAAAATTACAGACTGGTGAAATTATTCCTATGCCTTCGTCAAATTTAATTGAAGAAGAATATTTTTTGTTTTATTCTCAAATTGATAAAAAAAATTATTTTGGGAAAATTATAAAAAAATGTGATTATAAAAAAATAGAAGAAAGAGATATGAATAAACCTATTAGAAGAGAAGAGCTTTCAATTTCTCCAAGGCTTGCTAAAATAATGATTAATCTTTCTCAGGTTTTAGAAAATGGAAAAATTTTAGATTCTTTTTGTGGTATTGGAACTATTCTTCAAGAAGCATTAATTCAGAATATAACAGTTGTTGGAATTGATAATGATGAAGATGCAATTGAAGGTGCTAAGAAAAATTTAAAGTGGTTTAAATTTATTCAAGAAAACTATAATTTAATTCTTGGAGATTCTAAGAGAATTAATTTAAATTATGATATAAATGTTTTAGTATCTGAGCCATCTTTAGGAGATATTCTGAAAAAATATCCTTCTAAAAATGAATCTCAAGAAATTTTTAGAAAATTTGAAAATTTGATGATTAATGTGTTAAATAATTTCAAGAAAAAAATTAAAGGAAGAATTGTTTTTACCGCACCATTTATTCTTGTTAACAGAAGAAAGGAAGAAAGAGTTTCATGTAATATTAATAATATTTTGAATAAAACAAAATTAAAACTTCTTGAAGGTTTTCCAATAGCTGAATTTAGAGATGGGCAAATAGTTGGACGAGAGATTTTTGTTTTAGAATAGTGTTCTATAATATAAATATTTATAAATTATTTTAATAGAATTATTTTATGAAACCAGAAAATTTTGATGAATATCAGAAAGTTTTATTAAATACTTTATTGGAATTTTATAAGAAAAATAAAAATAATGTTACTAATTCAAAAAATTCTTTAACATTAGAAGATTTATTTTGTTCTGAAGATTATAGTGGTTTTTATAGTGAAAGTGCCTTAGCTCAATATTTTAGAAGAGAAGAATTAGTTGAGGGCCCCTTTCAAAATAAAGAGATAAGGAACCTTGTCACTCCGTTAGTTGTTGAAAATAAATTTGTTTTAAGGGTTTTATCAACTCATCCAACTGATAAAAGATTAAGTTTTATATATTCTATAAATCCTAATCAAATAGATAATATAAGAAGATATCTTTCGGAATGAAATAATTTATTTTTTCGGAAGTTTTAAAAAGCATTTTTCTTGATAAATTATATGGAAGGTAAGGTTATTCAGTTTAGAAGAGGAAGACATGTTATAAAAGAAAAACATTTTCTTATAGAGGTAAATAAGATAGAAAAAAGGTCTGAAGCTGAGAAGTTAATTGGGAAGGAGGTTGAATGGAGATCTCCTGCTGGAAAAATTATTAAAGGAAAAGTTTCTGGGGCTCATGGGAATAAAGGTTTGATTCGTGCTATTTTTGAAAAAGGTTTGCCTGGTCAGGCAATTACAACTGATGTTGAAATTAAAGATAGTAAAGGTGAAAAATGAAAATGATAAAAACATTTGGAAAATTAGCTTCAATTTTGTTGTTATCTGCGGCGGTTACTGGAACTAATTTATCTAATGCTGGAGAAATAGAGTGCACAGAATTTCATGAAACAAATTTTAATAATGAGTATATTATTTTTTGCAGAGATAATAAACAATTTACAAATATTATTAATATAAATAAATATAATAGTATTATGAGAACATCAACTGTACAAAATAAAATATTTGTGTGGGGAGTAGGTGGAAAAGAAGGAAAAAATATATCTTATGCGGATATTTGGGGAGATGATTATAAAATAGATCAAATTAGAATTGAAGAAAATGGAGAAATAAAAACTTATAATAATGGGATGGTGATTGAAGAAGGTCAAAAGGAATTTGATAAATATCTTAAAATTATTAAAGAAAGTGTGACAAAGAAATTTTTAAAATAAAATGGGATTAAGAAAAGCTACAGCATATTCAAAAAAGAAAGTTACTCCTTATACACGTGTGAGTAAAAAAAGACAGAAATCTTATATAAAAACAATTCCTCCTCAGAAAATTGTTAAGTTTACAATGGGTAAAGAGAATCTTTTGAATAATGGAAAACTTCCGTATCAATTTAAAATTATTACTATAGAAAAAATTCAGATTAGACATAACGCTCTTGAAGCGTGTAGGCAGTTTATAAATAAAAGATTAGACCGAGAACTTTCAGGACAATATCTTTTCAAAGTTATTCCTTTTCCACACCATATTCAGAGAGAAAATAAAATGATTACTGGAGCAGGTGCAGACAGAATGCAAACAGGTATGCAATTGTCTTTTGGGAAATCCATGGGAAAATCAGCTATTTTAAAATCAGGAGATAGTATATTTTTTATTGCTGTTCCAAATCAAAAAGGAGAACAATTTGTGAGAAAAACTATTAAACAGGTTAAATCAAAATTACCTTGCAAAGTAAGAGTAGTATCACATATTGTTAAAGAATAATATTTTAAATTCTCCAAAATTCAAAATCTATTAAATATATTTTTTTCTTTTCAGGACTCCAAATATAATTCTTTTCTCCAATATCTTTTGTTTTAAATCCAAATAACCTAGCTTTTCTTAATTCTTTTTCATATAATTCTTTTGAATAAAAATATTCTCTTTTATTATTAACTGGAGAATTAAAATATAAATCATATCCACTTATTCCTGGAATATATTCCATAATAAATGCATCAAATTTTTTCTCATTTAATCCAAGATTTATTTTACTAATTTCTTTGGGTTTTGGAACTGAAATTCCTCTACAAAATAAAAATTCTGCAATTCTAAATTCTTCTTTTAAATTTTTTAATTCTTGTTTTTTTCTAACTTTAGCAATTAAATTACTGGATATTCTATATATTTCATTATTAACTCCCCCATTTATTTTTTTTGCAGGAAAAATTTCTTGATATTTGTTTAAATTAGTTGTAATCATTTTTTGTTATTTATTATTATAAAAATTCTTTATTTTTAAATCTAACTATTAAGTGGTAACATAATAAAAAGGTTTATAAACTTTGATATTTATGAAATAATATAAATTTAAGATAAAATGACCAAAGAAAATTTGACTGAGAAAGCAGGTGGAGAACAATTATCAAATGTTTTAGATAAATTAAATTATATTAAAAGATGTAATGTTGATTTAATGGGTTTTGTAGATTTTTCAGGAACATTATACAAAGTAATTAATTTATCAAATAATAGAAAAGGGTTATTTAAATTAGGAGATACTTTTTTATTTAATGAAACAGATGAATTATTTAAGAAATTTGATAGAGATACTCAGGAGAAAATTCTTATTGGAAATATTAAAGAAAAATCTAACAGGACAATTCCACCTATAGGTTTTTCATCAGGTATTTTAGATACAAAAAATAGATTTAATTTTAAAGAAATTATTGGAATGGATGGAATGTTTTATGATGTATTTAAATTACTTAATGGAAATAGTATATTATATAATTTAGATGGATTAAATATAAATGAAGGATATCATTGTTAAAACTAACTATAAAGTAGTAACATAAACGAAAGGTTTATAAACTTCGATGTTTATTAAATAATATAAAAATCAAAATAAAATGACAAAAAAAAATTTAGAAGAATTAACAAATGCTTATGAAAAAGTAAAGAAATTTGAATATGGTGCTGTAGCTAGAAGGTTTCTTGAAAAAGAAGATTTGGGTGGTGCAGTTGGTGCTTTGAAAACATTATTTGATTCTAAAGAACATGAGTTATATAAAAGAATAATTGATATTGGTTTGAGTTCTGAAAAAGGAATAGATATGGCTGCACAAGGTTATGCTAGTGATCATCAGAAAGCACTTCAAGAATTACCTTTGGATTTTCTATATGAAAAACGTTATGAAGATGTTATTGGGAATTATGTTAAAAAAGATAAATTAGATTTAATTGGAAAAGTTTTTAGTGAATTTTCTGAAATGACTTATGGAGATCTTGTTAAGAAAATAACTCAAGCAAATGAAGTTTTAAAAAGTAATACTGGGAGATTTAGTGATGAAGATAAAAGAAAAGCTAAAAAAGAATCTGAAAAATATAAAGATGTTTTTAGGGCTTTGAATTTAGCTGAAGAAGCTATATTTGAAAAATTAAGACCTGAAGCAATAAAATATTCTTTAAAAGATAATTTTGATAAGTATGTAAACGAATTAACTAATGGAGAATAAAATAATTTTATTCTTTACCAACAATAGAATTAACTATTCTTGCCATTTCTTGAAGGAATTTTTCTGCTTTATCTTGTAATTTATCTATTTCAATTCCTTTTAATTCTCTAATTTCTCCATGAGCAATATTTTTATGTAGAGAAAGAATTTCTTTATACCATCGAACATAATCTACTTTTAAATTTTTTGTGTTAACAAAATTTTCTCTTAATGCAGAAGTAATATGTTCTGGCGATGGTGGTTGGTCTCCTGCTGCGATTAATGCTGCTTGTGCTGAATCTACCATTGACCAGTATAATCCTTCAATTGAATTTAAAACTGCTGCCTTACTCCTTGCTAAATGCATTGGAGCTCTTTGAAGAGAACTATAAATTGCTTCAGGAGTAGATTTTATTTTTCCTTGAATTAATAAACTTTTTATAGGGTCAAAAAATCCTGCAAAGTCAATCATTGCTTCACCATATCTTAAAATATTTAAAATAGTTGGGTCTCCTCTTATCAAATCTTCCCACCATGTGCTTATTTTTATAGTATTTATATGTAAATCTTCGTTGTAAGGATTTTGTTTTAATAATTTATCTAACTCTTCCCTATACCATGCAATTAACTCTTGATCCCATTTTATTGTTGTATCATCAATAACAATTATTATATCAATATCTGAACCTGCAACATTTGATTGTTTCATTACAGAACCAAAAAGAATAACTGATTTTATTATCTTATTAAATTTTTGATAAACTTTTGTTGCAAAATCTAAAGCAATTTCATGTTCTGTTTTAAGATAAAGTGTTGGATAATTTTTTTCTGGTTTAACTATTTCTTTTTTAATATTTTTAATTTTATGAGATTCTTTTTTTGGAATTCTTTTTTTATTTAAAGATTTCTTTTTAGAATTTATTTTTTTCTTTGACATGTCACCTTTTTTTCTTTTTAATAATTTTATATAGATAAATGAGTTTTTAAAAGTTTTTAAAATTCATTAATTATTAGTAGTTATTTTATTCTAATCTCCCTCCACCCATTCTGCTTCCATTTGTTCCTTGTCTTTGTCCCCCAAGTTCTATTGGAAGTTGTGAAAAACTTCCGCCGAAAGTTTCATAATTAATTTGAGGAAATATTTGACCATATCCTGCAGAGTAGTTTTGTTGTAATCCAATAGATTGATTCCAGTATGGACTTTGTCCTTTAGAATAAAATGGACTTCCAAATGCTTCTAAAGTTTCATTAACTGGGGGTGCTTTCATATGTTGCCACCATTGTGCTGCTTCAATTACTTTTTTTCCTTTAAATCCTTCTTTTCCTATTTTTTTCATCATTTCTTTAAGAGGAACATTTCCCATACCCATCGGTAACTCAGTGTGTTCAAATCCAAAATTATCAGAAAGATGAACATGTTTTACAAAAGGGGCAATTTTTTCAGTTTCTTCAATAAGATCTTTAGAATCATAACCATACTTTCTCATCATATTAACATGCCCTACATCCCATGTTGCTCCGATTAATTTTTTAGCTTGTTTTTTTGCTTCTGATTCAGATAAGACTCCTTTTTGAATTGCTTTTTTCACAAATTTTTCTCTAGATCCTTGAATTATTTCTTTTAATCCTTCTCCTGTTGAGAAAGCTCCTCCTGCAGGAGGATTCTCAATAACAATTATCGGAGAGGTATCTTTAAATTTTTCATAAGAATTTAAAGCAACATTTGAAAAAGTTTCTGTTGTTTTATCTCTAGAAAATTCAGTTAATGACTTGTGTATTTTTGGAGGATTTTTAATTTTATCAAAAAAATCTATTCCTTTTCTTATAATTTCTATTTTTAAATCAACTGCCTCATGAGTATTTTTGGTTTTATTAATTTTGTTAGCAAAGGGAGTAATCTCTTCTGCAAAATTATTTAATATTTTTAAATCATTTTCATTTCCATATCTTTTAACTGTTTCAAACATTCCTTTTATTTGTCTGTAGGAATCATCAAGCATGGCTTTACCCATGTTAAAATCATTTTTATTTATTTTATTATATTCAGTTAAATGTTCTCCCCTTTTTTCCATTTCAAGTCTACGTATTTCAGAAATTCCTGATTCTCTAATTATATTTTCTCCGTATCTTGTATTTTGGGCTAAATTAGCTTTTTGTTTATCCCAAGAATCTTCATTAATTGTTCTTATTTCCTTTTCTATAATTATTTTTCTATCTTTAGGATTTTTTATTTCTGTTTTTTCTCCAGGCCAAAATCTCTTTTTTAATGGAATTTTACCAAAAGAACTACTTTCTTCATTTACAATAAGTATTTCTTCAGGAATTTTTTCATTTTTTTGAGAAATTTCTCCAGGAATTCCTGCTGATGAATGAAAGTTTACATTAATGTTACCTTTTGGATTTAATTTATGACTTCTTTTAACTGCATTCCATATTTGATTTTCAACTGCTTGTCTATTTGATTCGGTAAATCCTTGTTGACCTATTCCTGATGGTTCTAAAACAGGAGCATGCATTGAGATTTCAACTCCTGTAAGTTTTGAAAGTCTATTAACTTCTTTTAAATATTGGTCAGGTATTGAATCAAAAATTTCTGGAGAAACAGTAGCTAATTCAATATTTTTTACACCTGATGAAAGCTTAGAAGAGAATTCTTGAAGAATATTTGCATTTCTAGGATCTGTAGTAAGACTGAAACTACCTGCATCTGTTCTATATCCTGTAAAATTTCCATAATTAGATTTTAAATTAGATGATCCTCCCTGATAAATTCCATTTTCAGAATAATTATTTTTTCCACCCATTTTATAATTTATTAACAAGATTATAATTTATTAATCTATCTAATTAAAATGTTTTATATTTTCTTTCTTCTTTAAGAGATCTTGTTAATTCTCTTTTAATTATTTCTGGATTAATAATTTTTGGTTCTATTCTTGAGTCTTGTTTTGGATAATTTTTTATTTGTTTTAAGGGATTTATAAATTCAGTTTTTCTTTCAATATTATTATTTATAATATTTGGTTCTAATATAGATATTTTTATATTTGAATCATATGTTCTATTTTCATTAGTTGTTTTAGATATAGTAGAATTATATTCTTTAGCTGAGTATCCCTGGCTATATCTTTGAGATATATCTTCATCTCTTTTTGTTTGATTTGGAATATTTTTTGGATTAAAATCTAAATCTTCTTCTAAATTTTTTGATTTTTGTGAAAATTCATTTTGTTTAAGTGTTGGAGATTTAATCTTATTTATTTGAGAAGGAGTTGGTATTAATATGTCATGAAATTGTTTATCTTCAATAGAAATTTCTTTAGATTCTTTAATTTTTGAAATACTTTCAATAATTTCTTCAAGTTCTGATTCAGATTTTTTGTCCTCTTCTGTTTCAGATTCTTCTTTATCAGAATTCTCATTATTTTTGGAAGTTTTTTCATCTTTTTCCATGATTTAAATAGTGAAAAGAAATATATAAATTTATTCTATTTCTCCTTCTGGAAATTGGATATACTTATGAATTTTATCCAAGAATAATAAATCTATTTTTTTTATTGATGTTTCTAAAACTCTCATTAGATTGCTAAAATTTTTTCCAACTTCTTGAGGATTAGATGAAACTAAATAAATAATACAGTTATACTCTCCCTCTAATTTTGCCGAGTAAAATATATTTTTATTTGTTAATAAAAAATCTTTGAATTTTTTTTCATTAAGATTTTTTAAATTTAGGAGAAAATAAGTTGTGTAAAGTTCATATTTATGAAAATCGTGCAATAAACCAAAATTTGTAATAAATTTTTTCTCTACATAATTATGAATTCTATATCTTATTGTTTCGTGATTAATGTTTGTTTTTCTGGAAATTTCTTGAAAACTTGCTCGAGGATTTTTAATAAGTTCTTTTATTATTTTTTTATCAGTATTATCTATTTTTATTTTAGTATTTTCTTCTGGTTGAGCATATAGATTTCCATTTAATTCATAAATTAAATTTTTTCTTTTTGGTTTAGGTAAATTTATTTGAATATCTATTGGAGGAATTATGTTTGTAAATTTTTTATAAAATGAATTAAATTTTGATATTTTTATTTCTTTAATTTTAATTATTTCTTTAATCTCTTTAATTATTTTTTTAAATTTTTTATTTGTTTTTGATAATATAATTAGTTGTAAATCAAATTTTCCAAAACTTGAATTTATTGAAGTAATTCCTTTGATTTTTTTTAATTCTTTATAATCTATTTCTTGATTTTTTAATTTAATCCAAATGTGATGATGATTAAATCCTAATAAAGGATAAAAAAAAGTGGTATTGAATTTTGCAAGTTTTTCTTTATTTATTAATTTATTTATTTGATATTGGATTGTGTCTTCTGATAATCTAACAACTTTTCCAATATCTTTGTTAGTAAATCTACAATTAATTGATAATAATTTGAGTATTTTTTTTTGTTTTATATTTAACTTCATTTTATTTATTAGTTATTTTTACTTATAAAGTTATGTAATTATCGCAAAATTTAATAGAATATCTTAAATATACATAGTTTATTACTATTATGTAGTTAAAATGTGTTTAGCACATAATAAAAATTAAATTGTGGAGAAAAAAATGAGTAAAATAACAAAAATAGAAAAAAAAATGCTTGAAGAAATATCTGGATTTTATGAAGATAAAAAGAAAGCTTTAGAATTTCTTTTTGGAAAAAGGTTGGTTAATCATGATATAGATTTAGAAAATATAGATGGAACTAGAATGCCTTTAAAAAGATTTTATAAAGAGAATAAGAAGGATTATGAAAAAAGAATAGAAGAAGGATTGCCTCATAAGATGTTTTATCTTGAAGGGTATTTTGGAAGACAAAGTGTTTTAGATCCTCTTGATGAAATTGGTTATGAAACAGTTCGTTTATATGATGAACTTCCTGATGATTATAATCCTTTTTATGATTATTAAGTTAAAAAATTTGATAGTATTTTAGAAGTTCAGAAAATAAAAACATTTATTAATTATTTTTATTTTATAGAGAAAAGTTTAGTTAATTTACTTTTCATCAATTTCTTCTAAATCCTCATCAAAATTAGAATTATCATCTTCATCAAAATCATGAGCTCTAAGTTTAGAATTAAGGTATGAACCACCCATAATACTCCAATCTTTCATTAAAAATAAAAGCATTTATATTATATAAATGTATGTTGTTAATATAACAATAGAAAAAGGTAATCAAAAAATTTAAATTGAGGTTGAAATGAAAAAAGAAAAATTAAAATTTAATAAAGAAAGATTAGAGAGGCAATTACATAAAGTTTTTCCTAATTCTAAAATAAAAAATTATTGGAAATTTCAAACAGGACTTGTTAGTCCAACATTTAAAGTAGATATTATAAATCCAAAAAAGTCATTAGTAATAAAATTATCTAAATTAAAAAATAAAAAGAGGATAGAGACAAATAATAAAATTTTGAATTATTTAAATAAACATAAAATTCTATCTCCCAAGGTATTTTTTACAGGAATTTTTGATAAGAAAATTATAACTATCATGGAATATATTTCTGGAGATGTAGCTAGTTCAGTCTATAAGGGAAAGAGTAATGTGAGAAAGCATCTATTGATAAATGCTGGCAAAATCTTAAATAAAATTCACTCACTTAAAATTCCTTCATTTTGGGCACATCAACACCATGAAATAAAAAATAGTAAGGAGTGGAATAAATGGACAAGATTAAGGGTTAAAAAATATCTAAATTTTTCTAAGAGAAAACTTCCTGAATATAGTTTATATTTAGAAGAAGAATTAAATAAATTTTTGTTAATATTAAATAAAGAAAAGAAGATTAAGTTTGTTCCATTGCATTGGGATTATCATTTCTCTAATTTAAATTCAGATGCTCATGGGAAGATAACAGGTGTTTTTGATTTTGATAATGCACTAAAAGGGCATAATTTAGCAGATATTGGTCAAACAGCATACTGAATAGCGTTTGAACTAAAAGATTATAAAAATTTTAAGTATTTTCTTAAAGGATATAAAAGTAGATTTTCAAAGAAAGAATTAGCATTAATAAGGGGATATTTTTTATTGCATCTTTTAGCTGTAACAAGAACTATTTGGAACAAGCAACCAAGATTAAGTTGGATAATTAATGAACATAAAAAAATATTGGAAGATATGAGATTAGGGAAAATAAAATAATAGAGGTTAAAATGGAAAAAGATGTAATAATCTGTTTAGTTTGAATGATAGTATTAGTGAAGATAAAAATAATCAAAAAATTTAAAAAGAGAGATAAATTTAATAAAATATTATATAGGTTGTTTGCCGTGTTTGTCGGTTTTTAAATGATGCAATCTTCAGAGTTAGCTTGAGCTAAATTCTTTCTTTTTAAGTTTTAATTTATATGAATCATGCGCTTAAGCTTACCAATTAATAAAATTAAGAAAAATGATAAAAAAGAACAATAAAAGAAAAAGTAAAAAGAAAAAAATAAATTGGAAATTTAATCTTAGTGTATACTGGAGTTTTTTGAGAGAATATAAATTATTGTTTTTTAAACTTTTATTTATCACATTTATATTTGAAGGATTACTTGTTGCTGATAAATATTTATTTAAAGTTGTAATTGATAATGGAACTAAATTTGTTTCTCATACTCTTCCTATTAATAATTTCATTAATATCTTGTATATTATTGCAGCAGTTTTTGTAATTATAATATTTATAAGAACAATTAGTAGTTGGTTAAAAGTTCATTTTTTATTAAAACTTGATACAAAAATTATATATGATTTAAAGAAAAAGTATTTTAATCATATTTTAGGACTTGATTATAATTTTCATACAACTCATAAAACAGGATCTCTTATTTCAAGAATTGGGAGGGGATCTAATGCTGTGGAAAATATGACAGACACTCTTGCATTTCAATTTGCACCTATGATTTTTCAATTAATTGTTGTAGGAATTTCTCTTGCTTATTTTAGTTGGGTTCCAGCTATTGTTTTAATTATTACTGTTTTTATTTTTATAAGTTATAGTTTTTATATACAACATATTCAACAAGAATCAAAGATTTTGCATAATAAATCAGAAGATTTTGAAAAAGGATTTGTAGGGGATGTTTTTACAAATATTGAATCAATAAAATATTTTGGAAAAGAAAATATAATAAAAAATAAATTTGAAAAAAAATCAGAAGATACTCAAAGAAAGATGGCTAAATATTTTAGTTATTTTAAATGGTTTGATTCTGGGCAAGTTTTTATATTAGGAGTTGGAATGTTTTTTTTAATTTATTTTCCAATTGTTTCTTTTTTAAATAGAGAAATAAGCTTAGGAACGTTGTCCTTTATTTATATGGTGTATGGAAATGTTGTAGGAACTATGTTTAGTTTTGTTTGGGGTATGAGAAATTTTTATAAATCTATGGCAGATTTTCAGGATTTGTTTGAGTATGGTAAACTTAAAAATGATATTAAAGACAAGCCAAGTGCAAAAAACCTCAAGATTAAAGAAGGGATGATTGAATTCAAAGATGTTAATTTTAATTATAAAAAAAGAAAAATATTTGAAAATTTTAATTTAAAAATAAATAAGAATGAAAAAATTGCTTTAGTTGGACATTCAGGTTGTGGAAAAACTACTTTATTAAAATTACTTTATAGATTATATGATGTTAAATCTGGAGAGGTTTTAATAGACAATAAAAATATTAAGGAATTTAATCAAGAATCATTGAGAAGTGAGATGAGCATTGTTCCACAAGAGTGTATTTTATTTGATGATACAATATATAATAATATAAAATTTGCAAATTTTAAATTATCTAAAAAGGAAATTTTTAAGGCAATTAAATTTGCTCAATTAGATAAAATTATTAAACAATTCCCTGATAAAGAAAAAACTATTGTAGGTGAGAGAGGTGTTAAATTATCTGGTGGAGAAAAACAAAGGGTATCAATTGCAAGAGCAATTTTGGCAAATAAAAAAGTTTTAGTTTTGGATGAAGCTACTTCAAGTTTGGATTCAGAAACAGAGCATGAAATTCAGAAAGACCTTCAAAAATTGCTTCAAGGAAGAACTTCAATAATAATAGCTCACAGGCTTTCAACAATAATGAATGCTGACAGGATAATTGTAATGAAAAAGGGGAAAATTGTTCAGCAAGGAAAACATTTGGATTTGATAAATAAATCTGGAGAGTATCAAAAACTTTGGAATTTGCAGAAAGGTGGATATATAAAATGAGGATAAAAGGAGTTTATGAAAAAGGAGATAAATTATCAAAGGATTTTTTTGATTATTGGAATAAGATTATGTATGAGACTTTCACAAGCCCCTCTATTAAAAAGTTTCAAGCGTAACTTTTTTCATAGTAAAGAAAAATAATAAAATTGAAGCATTAGGTATGCTCAATCCTTTAAAGATCATATATCTGTCAAGAGCATATAATATCTTATGTATATGTGCCTATTACTTCCTTAAGAAAGAAAAAAGATGGTCTTAATTTAGATAAAATTTATATAGTTCTTTTAATTTCATATTTTTATGAATGTAAAAGTAAAAAAATAAAGAATAAAGGTAAAGGAATCTTTGCTTTGAAGGATATTAATAAAGGAGAACATATTCTTGATATTACTGGGGAGATTATTGAAACAGAAAATCCTTCTGATTATCCTGAAGAAATTACAGAACATTGGGCACCTCTTGGAAAAAATAGAAATAAATATAGATTTATTAAACCAGAGTCTCCTTGGATATATATGAATCATTCATGTGATTCAAATGCGGGAATACTTAATGATAGAAAATTAATTGCTTTCAGAGATATAAAAAAAGGAGAAGAAATAACAACAGATTATTCTGCTTTGGATATTGAATCATTAACTCAAGGAAAAAAACAATTAATGATGGAATGTAAATGTGAAAGCAAAAATTGCCGAAAAATAATTACTACATTTGATAGATTGAATAAAAAAGACAAAAATAGATTAAAGTGTTTTCTTAATCCTTATTTGAGAAAAAAGTATTTAAATTAAAGAGAGATTGAAATTGATATATAATTTAAAGTATTTTTTAAAAAATAGTAAATGAGTATTGTCTTTTAAAAGCTAGAATAAAAATAATAAACTTTATTAATACTTATTTCTTGATTGAACTATGGTAAGAAAAAGTAAAAAAGTTTCTAAAATTAATTATAAGGAAATAATTAATGATTCTATTGCTAAGGGACTTAATTTATTTACAGATACCTTGCAGTATTTTAAAGGTAAAGAAGAATATCTTGGAAGATATATTGATTCTAAAAAACTTCAGGGAACTTTAAATGGAATTTTTTCTCGTTTAAATGAAGTTAAAAAAGGTGGTTGGATTACAGATGATCAAAAGAGGTCATATCTTCATAAGAGTCTTGTTGATTATATTTCATCTGGACAAGCTTTTAATGATGAAGGTAAAGAGATATTTTTTGGAAAAAGTCTTGAAAATAAACTTGGAGGTTTTGGAAAATTAAAGAAAAAAAATTGGAATCCTCTTAGAAAAATTTCTGAAAAAAAAATTTCTAAGAATGAAAAATATTTAGAAAATACTCTTGGAATGTTTCAAGAACTTTATGGGCTGTTTGCAACAGGAGATTATGTTCAGAGAATGCCTGAACTTGCAAAAGTTGTTGTAAAGATGAATGATTCTGGTTTTCTTTATCCTGCTGCAAAAGTTTTAAAATATCATGGGAAAATTTCTGATAAACAATACAATTTAATTCTTAAAGATATGGTCAAATTAGGAAGAGATGCAGATAGGAAAGTATTGCAAGGAATAAGGGACTATCTTACACCAGAAAAAGTTCAGACATATAAAAAAGCAGCAGCTTTTTTTATTGGAATTACTGGAGTTTTCTTAATTATTTCAAACGGATTAAATATTACTGGAGGAGTCATTGGAAGTTTATCAAATAATATTACTGGAATAATTGGAATTGGATTAATGATTGGAGGAATTGCTTTATTTTTGTCTTCAAAAGAAAAGGGCGGACTTGAGAAAAATTTAGCTCAAACTTATCTTGATGGTGGAACAATGATATTAAATACAAGAAAATTAATCAAAGTGGTAGGAAAGATTTGTAAGGAAAAAGGATATTCTACAAAAAATGTTAAAGAAGGTTTACAAATTCTTGATCAATATGGGAATCCTTTGGAAGTTATACCTAAACATCCAACAATTGGAAAAGGACTTTATAGAAAAATTATGAAAACATTAGCTATTGGAGAATCTAATTTTAGAAAATATGGTACTTCAACTACTTAATAATTTTTTATTTGCTAAATATCTTTCTATTCTATCTGGATAATCTTTTGCAATTATTTCTATTAATTTTGTTACATCAATTTTTCCTCTATTATCATACAAATAAATTTTATCTTTACTAACCATTCCCTCTAATCCTTGTGATATTGCTTTTTTAACCCCTTCTCTTATTAAGAAATTTTCATCAATTTTCATCATTGTTTTTGTTACAATATAATCTAATGAATACTTTTTTATTTTATCTCCCATTTTAATTTGCTCCTATATTTTCTTTTAAGAAATATGCTTCTCTTGCTTTTAATCTTGCATTATCAACAAATCCTGTTGGTGTCCAAAATCCTTCTAAAAAAGTTCTATCAATGATATTTCTTCCATTTCCATTATAGTAAATTCCTTTTTTTTCAAATTCTTTTAAGGCTCTTGAAACAGGTTGAGCAGCATAAATTAATTCGCTTACCAATCCAGCATTTAAATTTCCTTCTGAATCAAAATTATATTTATTGCTTTCAATAACATCTGTTGAATATTTTTTGCTTATTTCTACTTCTTCAATTTTTTTTCTCTTTTTTTTCATTGTATCAGGGTCGTCATATCTTCCTAATTTTTTATCTCCTAAAACTGAGATTGAATATTGAAATAATTTTTTTGAGTATTCTTTTATTTGTTCTGTGTCTTCCACTTCTTGATAAATATCTTGAAATTTATGTTCTATTCCTAATTTTTTTTGAGTTTCAGGAGAATGTTTTAGATCTTCTAAAAGGATTTTTTCATAAAATTGTGCAATAGATTCAGAAGTTGATTTAGTTACTATTGAATTTTTTTTAAATAGGGAAGGTATATTTCCTGAACGAGTTACCATGAAATTAAGAGCATGACCCATTCCTTCATGACCATATATTCTTATTAATTCTTCATCTTTTATATGTAAAATTCCATCTTCAGAGGAATAGCATATTCTAGGAATACTTATGGCTAAAGTGTTTGTTAAAGAATTAAAATAAGATCTTTCAGTTGTTGAAGGTGTTGCATTTATATCTCTTAAAAATTCTCCAATCTCAGTTTTTCCTTGCAAAAATTTTCCTAATATACGATGATATTTTTCAACATATGCTCCTGTAAATTCTTCTGCCTGCCTTCTAACATTAGGAATGTCTGCTGAAAGAGAGATTTCATAATTTTTTACATCTCTTGAATTAAATAATCTTTCAATGGTTTTTTTTGTTTTTTCTTTATTTGTTTTAAGCCATTCTTCAAGAGAATCAATATCTTCTCTAGGGATATTTAAAACACTAATAACTTTGTCAAAATCATATAATCTTCCACTTAATTCTTGTTCTAAATAAGATGCTTCTCCTTTTAATTTTCTTTTTAATTCAGATTGAATTAATTCATCATAATTAGAAGGAATTTTAATTTCAGGAATTGAATCTGCAAGATTATCCATTTGAGTACATGATTCTTCTATTTTATTACATGGTATTGCACCATATTTATTATGGAATTTATTTATTCTTTCTAATTCATCTGAAAGTTTTTCAGATTTTTTTAATTTTTTTTTAGTTGTTTTATTCATAAACTAAATTATCTCTATATCTTTTTAAATCTTTCTATATTAGTAATTAAGAAGTAGTTACAATATTTTTTAACACGTTTAAATTTTCTTTTATTTGAAATTTAATAGCAGATTCTTCAATAACAGAATTAAATTTTGATATTTTCTTTAATTTTTTTTGAATTTCTTTAAAGATCTTGATAGTTTCTTTCATTTGTGGGGAAAAATTGTTTTTCTTAATGGTTTTTTGAATAGTATTTGAATATGCAATGGATTCATCTAATAATAAAAGAATTTTTTGATTAAAATTATTTTGATTTAAGTAAGATATTTCTAATTTATTTTTTAGTTTAATACCCTCTTTTATATGTCTTGCATGAATATATTCATGATCTTTTATAATAGACAAGAAATCTTCAAAATCTAATTGAAAACAAATTGAATTTACAAATATTTTTGAGCTTATTCCTCTTCCGATAAATCCTCTTGGACAAAATGCAAAAAGTTCAATATTTGTTTCTTTATTCTTCTCAAAAGATTTTATTATATCCTTATAATTTTTTTCTGTTATTTTTTCTTTATTTTTTAAAAGTTTTAAATATTCTTTAAAATTTTCTTTTTTATTATATATTATTTTGGAAACATTTTTTGAAGGATATTTTTTTAGAAATTGATTTAAATAAATTTGTTTTAGTGATTCATTTTTTTGTGCCTGATTGTAACTTATTTTGTCCATATATTTCTTTTAATTTTATTTATAAATTTATTCAATCATGTATAACTTGGCATTTGGTGAGCTTTTTTATAAATATCAAAAAGAGTAAAAACAGTTTCTGTTGCTTTTTCCAAAGCTAATGGTCTTATATGATTTTTTTCTATCCAACTATCTTTTTGAATTTTTATAGATTTTTTTTCATCTTTTTTCTTAGAATCTTTCTTTTTTGATTTATCTGATTTTTTATAACTTCCAATTAAAGCAGAAAAAGGGCCAACTTCGGAATTAGAGGATTTTTTGTTTTTTTCATTTTCTTTTTCTTCTAAAAACATGTTTATTTCCTCTTGCATTTTATTTAAACTTTCATCTGTAGCACCTTCAATTAATTTTAAAACATCTCCTAAATCTGATTTTTTTAATTCTTCATCTATTTTCTTTAATTCATCATCATTTAGAGCATAAGAACTGAAAGTTACTTCTGTTTTACCTCCAAAACTATAATCTCCTCTTTGGCTTACTCTGTTAGGTATTCCTCTGAATTTAAAGTCAATCAAAATACAAGAAAAATAGTTTCTTTTTAATGTTTTTAGAAATCTTTCATTAGAAAAATCTGATGGTAAGTCACCTTCTAAAGAAGATTCTTTTACTTTTAATTTGTTTTTTCCAAGCAATGTTAATTCAAGCAATATTGTATTAAATGTTTTTACCAAAGCTGCATCTCTTTCAATACCTTCTGATTTCATTTCTAATTTTTGTGCTGCTTTTAGATAAGGTTTTGCCCATCTCGAATATAATTTCAAAGAATTAACCTGACTTTTTAAATAACTTTTTTCTAATTCATATCTTTTTCTTAATTCTTTTTCTGATTCTGTTAACCAGATATTAAATTCATAAATTCTCGATTTTACTATTCTTTTTACTCTTTCATTTAAATCAATTTTCTCTGCATCTTTTTCATTTTTTGCAACAAGAAATGCATCTAAAAGTGTTTGAAAATCAGCTTGACCTAAAGCCATACCTTTAATACTTGATTGTCCTTTAGTAATATCAACTTTGTCGAGCCATATTTGTTTTAAACTTAATTTTGCACCTTCTTTTATATTTTCTTCTTTTGATTTTAAATCATCATAAGCTCGGAGTCTCATTTTAAAATCCTTTAAATCATGAACAATATTTAAAACACTTCTTAAGAGAGTATTTATTTGTCCCATTAAATTTGTTGCTTGTTGTTGCATTACTGTAGCTCTTTGTCCTAATTCAGAAAAGTGTCCTGAACCAGGAGATGAAACAAAATTGTCAATTAATTTCTCTGGCGCAAGACCGAAATCATTCATTAAATCAAGAATGAAAAAATAAACTGGTTCTAATGCCTCAGAAGGGGAATCGTAAATTAGAGTATGAACTGATTCATTTCCATCTTTATCTTTACTCGGTTTTGGTTTTATTTTATCTGAAGGTATTTTATTAATAGAACCATATTTTTTTAACAATTCTTTTCCATTTTCTGCATAAAGTTCAGGATTAACTTTTCCAATAATTTGTTGAATTGTCGCCACCATTTTTATATTATAATAATGAATATGTCTTTAAAAAACCTTTCCGATAAAATAAAACAACTAACTTTAAAAATATCTTTTTCATTAGTTTAATATGGTTTTTTCAAGATTTAGGAAAAAAAATAAAATAGTTGATTTAGGAGAAAGATATAGAAAACAACAGGAAAAAGTTTCTAGGATAAAAGAAGAAATTTCAGAATCAAATCAAAATAAAGATTTTTCTTCTGATTCGGGAAATTCTACATCTAATCCATTTAGTATTTTTGGTATTGGTTCTTCTGTAAATTCTAATAATTCAAATTCTACTCAAAATGATGTATTGGATCTTTCTTCAAATTCTAATTATAATTCAGGATTAAATGATAAGAGAAGAAAACTTTCTAAAAGAATTTTGGATATGACTGGAAAACTCGAAGAATTATCAAATCAAATTTATCGTTTAGAACAAAGAATTGAAGTTTTAGAAAGAAAGATATAAATTAAAATGAAAAAATATTTATCTAATTTGCTTAGTGTTCCTATTTTTCTTTTTTTAATTAATCCTATACCTTCTTTAAATAGTTTTATTCATAAAAAATATAATCCTTTTGGAAAATTTAGATTTAATATTGAAATAGAAAATGGAATTAATTGTTCTGTAGATTATATAAAATCTAAAGATGAATATAAAATTATAATCTATAAGGTTAAATGTTTATATAAAAAGCAATTAATTTATGAATTATTTGATAGTAATGTTGATGGAAAAACAGATATTTTTTGTGATTATAATAAATGTTATAAGCGTGGAGAAGATTTAAATAATGAAACTATTTTTGAAAAAAATGATACTCTTTTAAATTCAGGGGGATTAATTTATGAGAGTATAATTGATGGGATAATTAATAAATCTTTAATTTCTTATTAGGGTCAAGTTTATTAATCTAATTTTTATATAATTTTATGGTAATTGAAAATTTTGAAAATAAAATTTATGCTTATGCTTTAAAAAATGCTCTGATTTATAAGGGGAAAGCTCAACAAGGAAATGTTATTTCTGCTTTATTTAATGAGGGTCTTAAAAAAAATGATGTTGAAAAACATATTAAGAAGATATCTGAGATTGTTAAAGAAATTAATTCTTGGAATCTGGAAAAACAAAAAGAAAAATTTGAATCTTTAAAGGAATTAATTAGTGAGAGAATTGTGAGGGAAGGTTTGCCTGAATTGCCTAATGTTTCTGAGAAAGGAGTTGTCATGAGATTTGCTCCTTCTGCATCAGGACCTTTACATATTGGTCATGCTTTGACTGCTTCAATTTCTTATTTATATGTTAAAAAATATGGTGGGAATTTTTATATTAGAATTGAGGATACTAATCCTGAAAATATTTTTCCTGAAGCTTATAAGATGATTGAAGAGGATTCAAAATGGTTATTTGAAAATAATGTTGAGATAAAAATTCAATCTGATAGAATTGACTTATATTATAAATATTCTGAAAAATTAATTAAAAAAAATTCTGCTTATGTTTGTATTTGTTCTCAAGAAGAGTTTAAAAATTATTCTCAAAATAAAAAAAATTGTCCTTGTAGAAATTTAGATGTTAAAGATAATTTGAAGAGATGGAAAAAAATGTTAGATAAATCTTCTGAAGGATATAGTGTTGGTGAGGCCATTTTAAGATTTAGAACTTTTGATTTAAAATTAGGTAAAAGTGGGATGACTCATAAAAATCCTGCAATGAGAGATTTTCCTTTAGCTAGAATTAATCTTACTCCCCATCCTAGGCAGAAAAAAAAATATAAAGTTTGGCCTTTAATGAATTTAGCTGTTGCAACAGATGATATTGAAATGGGGATGACTCATATAATTAGAGGTAAAGATCATAGAGATAATGCAGAAAGACAAAAAATGATTTATGATGCTTTAGGAGTTTCTGAAAAATTTCCTTGGAATGCTTTTTTAGGAAGAATAAAATTTAAAGATTTAGAATTATCTACAACAAAAATGAGACAGGCAATTGAGGATGGAATTTACAAATCTTGGTCAGATTCTAAACTTCCAACATTAATTTCTTTAAAAAAACAAGGATATAAACCTGAATCATTTTGGAAATTTGCAGAACAAATAGGTCTTTCAGAGAATGATAAAGTTATGGATAAAAAAGAATTTTTTACACTTTTAAATTCTTTCAACAAAATATAATTGAATTTTTAGAATAATTTTTTTGTTAAAAATAAAAACCTTTTTATAGGTTAAATACTAATAAATTATATAAATTTAAAAAGTTAAAAAGGAGGTGAAAATGAATAATAAAAAAGGACTTTCAACTATCGTTACGACACTTATTTTAATACTTTTAGTTTTAGTAGCTATTGGGATTATTTGGGTAGTGGTAAGAGGAATTTTAGAAAAAGGATCTCAACAAATTGATGTTTCTTCTAAATGTCCTTTGATTGATATAAGAGTTGTATCTAATGGAACTTGTGAAGGAACTTCATGTACTTTTACAGTATCAAGAAGTTCTGATGGAGAAGAAAAAGGAGTTTTATATAGAATTTCAGCTTATGATGGTATTGAAACTGGAACATATAATGGTCCTGAAATTGGTCCGTTGATAACATCAACTCAAACTGGTATTTTAGATACTAATTTGACTGTTCCTGTTCAGACAATAACTGTTACTCCATTCTTTAAGGTAAATGGTGAGACAAAATTTTGTTCTAATTCAAATATTTACAAAGCAGCTTAATTTTTTTATTTTTTTTATTTTTTTTATTTTTTATTATTATCTAGTTTCGTATATTTTAAATTTTATAACTTTTAAAGAAGTTTCAGGAGTTATATTTATTTTATAATATTTAGAATAAGTTTCATACATTTCTTCATCTGTTGAAAATGGTTCGTGTCCTTTTTTATCTTCCTCAGTTAAATATTTGAATTTAGTTTCATTAATAGATATAATTTTTGCTTTAGCAAATTCTTTTTCATCATTATAACAAAGAGAAAGAGTATCTTTTAAGGTAATATCTTTATCATCATTAATTCTCCAAGTTGTATCTTTTTCTCTAGATAAAACTAATTTAGGTAATGGTTCTGAGAATTTTAATTTTTTCATGTTTAAATTATTTGTTTTTTAATATTTAAATAATTTTATTTGTTCTTCAATATAATATAAACTTCATCATTTTTTCTAACTTTATTTGGAACTTTAATTGCTATTTCTTCTCCTTTTTCTCCTTTTTTAACAGACTCGTTTTCTATTTCTATTCTTTTAATTTCAGTTTTTTCAATCCCAGTCATTTTACCAGTTATAATTATCTTATCATTGACTTTTAATTTTGAAACTAATTTTATTGTTATTACTTTTATTTTAGGATAATAATGAGCTACTTTACCTACAAAATGTTTTTTTTCAGTTGCAGAGGAATTTTCAGTATTAGAAAAATCGTCAGAGGTAGGAATTTTAAGATAAAAACCTGATGAAAGTTTTCTGTTATAAACTTTTTCCAATTCTCTTAATGAATTTTTTATTTCATTTTTTGTTAATTTTTTATTTAATGCTTTTCTGTAAGTTCTTACAACTGCATCTACATATCTCACATCTCTGTTTCTCCCTTCTATCTTAAAAGATGTTATTCCTGATTTTTTTAATTTTTCTATAAAAGGTAAGGTGCAAAGATCCTTCGCAGAGAAAACTCTTTTATTTTTTATTTTAAGTTTGTTTCCTTCCTCATCGGTAACTGTGTAGGTTCTTCTGCATGGTTGTAAACATTTCCCCCTATTAGCAGAACTATTAAATAAAAATTGTGAAGTAAAACATCTCCCAGATACAGACACACACATTGCACCATGTATGAAACATTCCAAAGCTATTTTTGATTTCTCAGATATTTCTTTTATTTGTTTTAAACTTAATTCTCTTGCTGGGACAATTCTTTCAGCTCCTAATTTTTTATAAAATTTAGCACTTTCAACATTTGATACTGATGCTTGAGTTGAGACATGAAATGGTATTTTGTATTTATTACATAAATTTATGATTGAAGGATCCCAGCATATGATTGCGTCAACTTTATTTTTTACTTTTTTTAATAAGTTTTCAAGTTTTTTTAATTCTTCATTATAGATTATTGTGTTTAATGTAAGGTAAGATTTTATTTTATTTTCGTCACATATTTTTTTTATTTTATCTAAATCATTTACTTTGAAATTTTTTGCATTATCCCTCATATTAAATTCTTGCAATCCAAAATAGATTGCATTTGCTCCTGCATTAATTGCAGTCATTAACATAGGAAAATTTCCAGCAGGGGCTAAGAGTTCAAATTTTGATATTTTCTTATTCATTATTTTAAAAAAATTAAAAGGTATATAAATCTTTAAATTTTATTCTCAAAAACCTTATAAATTAAGAATAATTGAATTAAATATAAATTATGACGGCTGTAGTCCAACGGTTAAGACGCTTGGTTGTGGTCCGAGAGAAGAGGGTTCGACTCCCTCCTTCCGTCCTTTTATTAAATTGAAAAAGAGATGAAAATGAAAATATTATTTGTTTGTAGGTGTAATAGATTTAGAAGTCGTATTGCAGAAGCATATTTTAAAAAGATTAATAAAAATAAAAATATAAAAGTAGATAGTGCGGGATTATTTAAGGGTAAGCCTATTGATAAAAGAGAAATTAAAGAAGCAGAAAAGTTTAATTTAAATATAAGGGGAAAAACAAAAGCTATGAGTTCAAAATTAATTGAAAATCAAGATTTAATAGTAAATGTTGCAGAGGATATTCCAAGAAACTTATTTAAAAAAGGTGAGGTGAAGAAATTAATTAGGTGGGAAATTAAAGATTCAAAATCATCTGATAAAAAAGGAATTAATAGGATAATTAATGAAATAATTAAAAAAGTTGATTTATTAGTAAATAAATTAAAAGAAAGAAAATGAAAACAGATTTGGTAAAAGGATTTAATGATTATATTGGGGAAGAAGCTCAGAAAAGAGAAGAAATTAGAAAAATATTAGTTAAGACTTTTGAAAAATATGGTTTTCAGCCTGCAGAAACACCAATTATTGAATATGAAGAATTTGTGAAGGGAAACTCAGATGTTAAAAGTGAAAATCAAGATGAAGTTATTTCAGATATTTTTAAACTTAAAGATAAGGGAAAAAGAAATCTTGCTTTAAGATATGAATTCACTTTTCAACTCAAGAGATTAATGAGAAACAAGAAATTACCTTACAAAAGATATGAGATTGGTCCTGTTTTTAGAGATGAGCCAGTATCTTCAAATAGATTTAGACAGTTTATTCAATCAGATGCAGATATTATTGGTTCAACTATAAAAGATGAAGCTGAGATTTTTTCTTTAGTAATTGAAATTTTGAATAATTTGAAAATTAATTTTATTATTAATATAAATAATAGAAAACTTTTGAATGAAATTTTAACAGAACAAGGAATTAAAGAAAAATATTTTGGAGAAGTTATTAAAGAAATTGATAAATTAGATAAACTACCTTTAAACAAAGTTGTAGATAATTTAAAAAAATATAAAGCAGATAAAATTTTGAAAATTTTTAGAAAACCTGAATCTTTTTTCAAAAAATATTCTTCTTATAAAGAAATTGAAGAATTGAAAAAAATTTGTAAAATTTACAAAATTGAAAAATATGTAAATTTTCAGCCTTCATTAGCAAGAGGTTTGAGTTATTATTCTGAAACAATATTTGAAGTTAAGTCAAAGGATTTAAAAGAAACTATTTGTGCAGGAGGAAGTTATGCTTTTAATAATGTTAATTCAACAGGTGTTTCATTTGGATTAGAAAGAATTTCAAATTTATCAAAGATTAAAATTAAAAATGAAAAATATTTAGTTTTATCTTTAGGACAAGATAAAGAATCAATTAATCTTACAAAAAAATTAAGAGATGATGGTAAATCTGTAATTTTATTTTATGGTAAACCTTCTAAAGCTTTAGAATATGCAAATTCTTATAATATTGCGAAAGTTATCTTTGTTGGTTCTGAAGAGATTAAGAAGAATAAATTTAAAATTAAAGATATGATTTCAGGAAAAGAAGAGTTTATGAAATTTTAATTAATTTGGAATCAAGTGTTTTTTTAATCTTATTTTCAATAAGTTTTCTTTCTTGAAATATCAATTCGGTTATACAATTGAGATTAATTTTAGATGGAAGATTATAAGATATTTTAATATTATTTTTTTGATATAAAAATTCCTTTATCTCTTCTCCTAGACTTTCAGGATATTTTCTTAAAGAAGATATTAAATTTAATTTTATTTTTTTTATCAGAAGATATTTCAAATAAGCCATATTTTAAAGAATAATCTTTTTCATTTATACATTTTAATACATATAACTCTGTTTCACCATTTTTTTTAGAATCATAAAAATCCATGAATTCTATTAAATATATCTCTTAATAAATCTTTGGCTGTTATTTTTAGTTTTTTTAGAATAATTTTTAAAATTCAAGATTTAATATTCTCTGGACTAATCCTTTTCCTTTTTTTTCTAATTTTTTTTCTTTAGTTTCTTTTTCAATTTGTTCTTCATATCCAAACATAGTAACATATGTTTTTAGATTTGCACTAGCACTCATCAATTCTATTTCTACATATAAATTCTTAATAGTATTTCTATTTGCTTCTTCTGCTAACAATAATTCTGGAAATAATTTTTCTTTAATATGGTCTACTACTTCTTGAGTATAATGTCTTGATATTATTTTACCTTCTTCAAATTTCTTTTTTTCATATTCACTCTTTTTAAATTCACTATAAGAAATTCTAAATTTTACATAATTTTCTATTGCGCAACCAGAAATTCTCTCTTCCTTTTCTTTGGGGTCTAATATTAATAATTCTTCTCTTATTGCATCTGATAAACTTTTTCTCATTATTTTTTATTGAAAAATATATTTTTAAATGTTACTATTCTATAATTTACAAAAATTTTTAATCATATTTTTATTTCTTACTTCAGGATGGAATAAAGTTCCATAAATTTCAAATTCTTTATGTTTTATTGCCTGAACTGAATTCTTCGAAGAAGCACAAATATTGAAATTATCTTTATTTATTTCAATAGTATTATTATGTAATTCATAGACTTCTATTTTTTCTTTAGATTTAATATTTAAAAAATCCTTTTTGAATTCAATTTTATTCATACCTATTTGTGTATTTTTTGTTAAATAAGAATAATAAATTAAAGATATTACTTGCATACCTCCACAAATTCCTAATATTGGTTTTTTAAAATCTTCAGAAACAATTTTTATCCATTTGAATTTTTCAATATTTTCCAAAAAATCATTATCTTTTAAACTTGTTCCACAAATAATTATTTTTTTAATTTTTTTAGAAAATAAATCTTTGTCTGTTATTTTTTTGTAGTGTACTGATTTAAATTCAATTTCTTCTTCCTCCAAGATATCTTCTATTGGTTTTACAAATTCAAGATAATGTAATTTTTCTTTGCATATATTTACTATTAGAATTGTCATTTTACTTCGACATCCATTCTCCAGCTGTTTTTTTCTCCAGAGATTTTTTTATCAATAATTTTTAAAGATTTTTTGAATAAATCAGGAGCATTGAGTACAAAAGTTTCAAATTCACCACCTTCCCCAGCAGGATTTATTTTATATTTCTTATTTAATTTTTTAATTTCTTGAATAAATTTTTTATCAATTTTTTTTCCAAGCCATTCTCCATCTAAAGGATATGCAAAAACTCCTGTTAAGATTATATTAAATTTATTCTTTATTAATTCTTCAAGTAATTTAATTTGTGATTTTTGCCATAATGGATTAAAACATTCTAAATCTAATTCATTACAGATTTTTTGTATTCTTGAACTTTGATAAACACTTTCTATAGCTCCTGTTACAATTCCTTCAATTTTAAAATTATTTTTTGCATTTTTTATGGCTTTTTTTAAATCTTTTAATTCTATTTCTTTTTGACCTTTTGTTTTTTGAATAATTAAAGGTAATCCCATTTCCCAGGCCTGGCTTTTTACTTTTTCTATAGAAGGTGTATGAAACATATAACTTTCTTCATTTTCAGACATAATTGATATTAAACAAACAACTTCATAACCATATTTTTTAGATAAATATGTTGCATAAACAGAGTCTTTTCCACCTGAAAAAAGGATTGCGAGTTTTTTTCCCATAAATAAAGATAATAATTAAATATAAATACATTTCTTTTTTATAATAAATGAGGAAATATGTTATGACAGTTGTTTTAGATTTAGATAAAAAAAGAAATGAAAAGAATTTTGAGAATATTCTTAATGAGCTTTATAATTTTGAAGATGTAATGTTCTTTTTTCCAGATAAATATAAATTAATTCCTGGTGCTTTAAATAGGATAGTTGTTAATGGAGATGATTATTCAGATGTTATAAAGATATTAGTAAAATATATTCCTAATTCAATGAAATTTTTGAATTCCCATATACTTTATTATCGTGAATTTAATGAATATCATTTAGGTTTACCTGATTTGAAGTAAGTTCTAGGGAACCAGAAGATTATTTTTATATATTAATTTAAGAATATTTTATTTTTCTTTATAATATCTTTTTTTAGTTGCAAATCTTCCAAATATTGTATCTGAATTTGTATTTGGCCAAGGACAGTATTCAATAAAAGTAGGATAATTTCCCATTTTATTTTGAGTATCCAATATTCTTTTATAACCTAAATTATTCATAAATTTTTCAGAAGAAGATCTTAAATCAATGATTATTGAACCTGTTTCTTTTTTTGGATGATTTTCTCTATAAAAACTATGAATAACTGAACCAGCATCTAAAGTAATCTTTACAACAGTAATTCCTCCGATAATAATTCCAGAATTTATTAGAAATTCGCTTAAATCCATATTCATTTTAAAAAATGTGAGTTTAAATTCTTTGTTATTCTTCAGTATTACCCATTGGATTTTCAAATTCTTTTTCAATTTTTTTAAGTCTTTTTTTCCCTTTTTCGTCTAGATTTTTAATTTTAATATCAATATTTTCTTTTAAATCTGCAAAAGGATCAGGATTATGTTTTAAATAAGTTTTTTTAAGCCAAATATATATTTCTTCAAAATGTTCTTTTTGTTGAAGCCATATTTTTTTTTGAGTTTCTAAATGAAGTAAAGAAGAGAATGAAATAATTTTTTCTTCTTTATCTTTTCCTACAAATTCAGTAAATGATATTTTTTTCTTTTCTATATTTTTGTTTAAATGATTAAATAATTTTTCATAAATCTCCATTATTTTATCTTTAATATCAACTCTTTTTTTTGGAAGTGAAATTGAACTTTCTCTAAGAGCATTTTTATTTACTATTTCTCTTTTTATTCTTCTATTTTCTGTTTTTATTGCTTTATTTAAAGATTCCATTAATTCTTTTAATGTTACTTTTTTAAATCTTGGAAGAGGACTTCTTGGAATTAATTCAGGAATTTCTTCGTCAAGTTCAATTCTTTCCAAACTATATCTTTTTTCATCTTTTTTTCCAAATAAAATTTCATCAATGTTTTTGATATAATGATTTAAAAGTATTTCTGATTTTATTCTTAAAAGCAATGCTGCTGCTAAAAGAACTTTACTTGATATAAAAAAATCATTTTCCTCTAATTCAAGAATTTTTTCGAGGTATTTTTCTGTTAAAATAGTTATATTAATATCCCAAGGATCTAATTGTTCAGTATTTATCAAATCATAGATAATTTCTTGCCATCCTATTTCTCTACTAAAAAGTATATCATGAATTTGTTCTTGTTTTACATTAATTTTATTATTATTTAAAACAGAATTATCATTCAAATCCTCTTTTTTAGAATTTTCTTCCATAATAGGGTGTATAAATATAAATTTATAAAGGTGTTGAAATGTTTAGAATTATGTAGTGCCTAAAATATTAAAAATCTTTACTACTTTAAACTAATTATTCATAGTCATTAGAAAAGAGTAACATAACCGAAAGGTTTATATATGAGACATGTTTCTATATTCTATCACCTCTTTTTCCCCAGGAGAGGCTTTAAGTCATACTGTTTTTTATCGACTTGAAAACTCTCCTAGGGTTTCATATTCTTAATTAATCGTTTTAAAGAATAATTTATTTTTAGTAAGATTTAAATCTAATCTTTTTCTGTTTATTTTATGAAATATAAATTTATAATTATTTTTATAATTATTTTAATTATAGGATTAGCTTTTTTAATATTTGATAATTTTAATAAAGATAAAATCGTGTTTAAAAATTCAAAAATTATTAAGATTTCTTCAAAAGATTACAAAAATGATAATGATATTATTTATAGCAGTACTTCAAAAGATGAATTTTTAAATAATTCGGAAAAACATTGGTGGCATATGCCTGTAACTTATGTTTTTTTTAAAGGAGTTAATGAAAAAAATTTTACAAAGTGTTCAGATAATCAAATTGAAAGATTAAAAATGGCTTTTGAAATAATTAAAAATTCAACTAATGGAAGTGTTAAATTTAAAGAAGAAAAAATTTATGGAGACATATTTATTTTTTGTTATAATGCTTCTAAGCCAAAAGAAGATCATATAGTTGAAGGGGAAGCAAAAATAAAAATTATAAAAAATGTAATTGCTGGAGGAGAAATTTATTTTTATTCACATTTAAATTGTGGTGGTTGGCCAGATACTGAAATACATGAAATATTACATTTATTTGGTTATGAACATGTAAAAAATAATAATAGTATAATGAATCCAGAATCAAAGATATGTGATCTAAATAAAATTGATAAAGAGATAATTAATGATTTAAATAAAGTTTATAGTTAAACTTTTTTAAGAATTATTATTACAATTAATTTTTATTAAAATTATTCTTTTTTCTTAGGAGAATTTTTAGATTCAAATTCAGAATAATGACATTTTCCACAATATCTTCTTTTTTGAGAATTTGTTAAAAATATTCCTGGACCGCACCTTGGACAAAATCTTTCTTTTTTTAAACTTCCATCAGATTCAATTTTATACTTTGTATATTTTTTACTTGTTGGTTTATTTTTATGAGGTTTTTTTCCTTTTTTTATAATTTTTTTTGCCATTATTTATTACCTCTTTTTTTAGAAGTTAATTTTTTAACTTGATAATATAAAGCAGTTACAATTAAAAATGGATTAGGTAATGGTGAGTTTATTTCTCCAAAGGAAATTCCATTATCTCTTAATCCTGTTTCTAATCCTTTCCCATCTTCTATTAATTTTCTAGAGATACTTCTCTCATTTATTTTATATGTTCTTTTATCTCTTTTTGTTCCTTGATTTCTATTTCCATAATTTTCCATTATTCTACTTTCTCCTTTTCTTCTATTTTATTATCTTCTTTAACTTCATCTATTTTAGCTGTTTTTGTTTGAATTTTTTCTTCTTCTGCTTTTTTCTTCTCTTCTTTAGCTTTTTTTCTTTCTTCTTCTGCAGCTTTTTTTTCAGCATCTCTTTGCTTTTTTGTTTTTATTTCTATATTATTTTTATCATTTTCTGAAGAATAAATATTAGCAATAATTTTAAAATTTTTTGAACCAAATCTTCCCTCAATTTTTTTAATTTTTATTTTTTGAGGATTTGAAGAAAATTTTTCGGAAATTAATTTTTCAACTTCTTTATTACTTGGAACAACTTCATTAGTAATTTCCAATATAACCTCATTTCTATTAAATAAAGGGTTTTCTTTTTCTTCAAGTATTTTTATTTTATTCATTTTAGAATTTAACGAGTTTTAATTGCAAAACTTCCTTTCTCAGTTATTTTTAATTTGTTTGCTATTTCAGATTTTTCAGGATTTAAAACAATTATTTTTCCTTTAAAATTATCAGTATATTCTTTAGAATCACATTTAGGACATTTACTTCCTTCAAATATTACTTTACAAATTTTACAAGCTTTTTGTTTTACCATTTTATTTTAATTATTTTTTCTTTCCTTTTGTATTTTTTTTTCCAGTAGCTGATTTTTCTGCAAATTTTGCTGCTTTTTTAGCATCATTTTCTTTTTTAATTTGATCTTCTTTTATCCATTCAATTTTACCCAATCCTGGTTGTCTCATTGTAAGTCCTATTTTTGGATCATCTCCTTTATGACTTAATGCAACAACTCTTGCAAGACATAAATCTCCTTGTTTTAATGTTCTTTTTGAACTTTTTCCTGTAAGTACATTGGTTTTGCTGAAACTTACGAAATCATTCATTGTTTGGCTTATATGAATCATTCCCCTCATTACACTTAAATTAATGAATGCTCCGAAGTTAGTTATTTCTGTAATTTCTCCATAGACTAATTCTTGAAGTTCTGGTTTCCAAACCAATAATTTAAATTTTGAAATATAATATGCTGCTCCGTCTCCAGGAATTATAACCCCTTCTCCAACATTTAAAACTTCTATAACTTTTACAACTTTTCCCAACTCTTTATCGTAATATTCATTGTAAGTTTCTCTAAGTTGTTTATCAACAGCTTCAGCAGTAGGCAATCCAAAAAGTTTTGGGTCTACCCTTACATAATCCTCGACTTCAGTTAAATAGAACATTTTATTTAAGTATGATTAAAATTAGTAAAAGTTGGTTTAAAAAGCTTATTGTGTGAGTTTTAAATTATCTCTAATTTTTTCTTTCCCCTTATTACAATATTTTTGTTAGATATTTTATTTTTTAATTCTCTGTCTAAAGTTGCAAGCAAAATATTTTTATTATTTTTTGTGAATTTTATTAATCCTTTATCAACATATTTTTCATTTATTTTAATTTTTTTAAATAATTCTTTATTTTTTTCTAGAATATTTAAAGATAATTCTGCTGAATCTTTAGAATAAAGTTTTTTATCTTTTGATTTAATTATCTTTTTTATTTCATTTATAACTTCAAGAGGTATTAAAATTTCAATTCCATTTAGATTAAACCATTCAAAAAAATCTATTTTTTGTTTTACACAAGTTAGAATAAAATTAGTATCTAATATTGCTTGTTTCATAATTAAATTAATTTATAAGAATATAAAAACTTAACATTTATTAATAGTATTTTCTACTTTAATTGTATGGAAGAAAAAGAGAACGTTTTAAAAATTCTTCAAGAAACTAAAATTGCTTTTGAAAAAGAGGATTCTTTTCAATTGAAACATCTTAGTAATCAGACAATTCATACGATTTCTATAACTCATGATTCAGATAATATTGCAATCGCAGTAATTATTTATTCTTTAAGTAAAATTGTTGGAAGAAAAGATTATAAAAATTATCTTGGATGGACAAATTTTCATAGAAAATTAATATTATTTATAAATAATTTAATAATTTCTGTTAAAAAAAATAATAATCAAGATATAAAAATAATTCTAAAAAAAGTTATAGATTCTTTAGAAAATATTTCTGGAAATTTAAAAGAAAATATTAAAGATGTTTTTAGAAAAGCTCGTATAAATAAAGCTTCAAGAATTTATGAACACGGAATTTCTATGGAAAAAACTGCAAAACTTTTAGGAATTAGTATTTGGGAACTTGCAAATTATATAGGACAAACTGGAATTGCAGATAATAAATTATGTAAAACATGTAGTGTAAAATCAAGAATTAAATTAGCAATGAATTTATTTAAATAATTTAAAATGTCTAAAGAAAAAATTTTAATTTTTGACGCAAGTACTTTAATAAATTTTGCAATGAATGGTCTTTTAAAAGAATTTGAGAAATTAAAAAAAATATTTAATGGGAAATTTATAATAACAAAAGAAGTTAAATCAGAAATTATTGATAGACCAATAACTATTAAAAGATTTGAACTTGAAGCATTAAAGATAAAAAGATTACTTGATGAAAATATTTTAGAACTTTCCTCTTCTTTAAATATAAAAGATAAAGAGATATCTGAAAAAACTGAAAAAATGTTAGACCTTGCTAACAATATTTTTCATTCTTCTAATAGAAATATTCATCTTATTGATTTGGGTGAAACATCTTGTTTGGTTTTAAGTAAAATTTTAACTGAAAAGGGAATTGAGAATGTTATTGCAGTAGATGAAAGAACAACAAGAATGCTTGTTGAAAATCCTAAAAATTTGAAAAAATTATTTGAAAAAAAATTACATATTAGAATATCTTCAAATAAAAATAATTATAAATTTTTCAAAGGATTTAATTTTATAAGGTCTGCAGAACTTGTTTATGTTATATATAGAAAAAATTTAATGAATATTCAAAATAAAAATCTTTTAGATTCTTTGCTTTATGCTGTTAAATTTAAAGGATGTTCTATTTCAAAAGATGAAATTGAAGAAATTAAAAAAATGAAAATTTAATTTTCAATTTGGTTTTTCCGGTTCAGAAATAAAAATAAAATATGATTCTCTTCCTTTTGCAATATTTATAGAATACCTTTCTTTATCTTTCTTAGCAAATACAATTCCTATATCAATCCCTATACAAGTTTTATAATCTCTAGATTTATAGAAATCACTTACTAATTCTTCAATTTTTTTCATTTTTTCATTTTGAGAATTATAACCTAAAAAAATATCTTTTATTTCAATAATTCCTGTTTTTTCATTATTATTATCTATCCTTAAACTATTTTTATCAAATATATTTAAGTCTAATAATTTATATATTTCTCTTTCAAGATTAAAAAGAATATTTTCTGGAAAAAATTTTTCTTGAAATTCTTCATAAGGTGAGAAATATTCATTCATTTTAATTCTTTTAATTTAAATAATTCTTTTATTTAAATTTTTGTTTTTGGGAAAGCTTAAAAATAAAGTATTTTTTAGTGTTGTAAGGGTGCGTAGGTTAATGGTAAACTGGCCGGCTCCAGATGTAAGGAAACCTAGGTTTCCTTAAACAATCAACCTTCCTAAAAATGCTCGCATTTGCTCGAAGTTTAAAAAGGAGAAACCGGCTGCTGGGGGTTCGATTCCCTCCGCGCCCATTTTATATTTTTTTAACCAAAATGTTTATAAAGATATATGAATATATTTTCATATGAATATAAATACTTGTCATAATTTTTTTGTTAATTTATCAAATCCTCTAAAAATGAATTTGGTTCTTTCTCTTGAAGAAAAAGATAAAAATGTTAATGAACTTGTTAGAAATTTAAGATTAGAACAAAGTAAAATTTCTCATGCATTAGCTTCTTTGAAATGTTGTAATATTGTTAGTGTAAAACAAGAAGGAAAACAAAGAATTTATTCTTTAAATAAAAAAACAATAATTCCTATATTAAAAATAATTCAAGAACATTCAAATAATTTTTGTAATGATGAATGTGAATTAAAAATAACTTAAAATGAATGAAATATATTTAGATAACTCTGCAACAACTAAGATTGATGATAAAGTTTTGAAATCAATGATGCCTTATCTTACTGAAAAGTATGGAAATGCCTCTTCATTTCATTTGAAAGGTGCAGAAGTTTCAAGAGACATTGAGTATTCAAGAGAAGTTATTGCTAAAGCAATAGGTGCTTCACGTAATGAAATAATCTTTACAAGTAGTGGAACTGAATCAAATAATTTTGCTTTAAAAGGATTATTTTTTAAAAATTATCCTGAAAAAAATCATATTATAATTTCAAAAATAGAACATGATTGTATTTTAAATACGTGTAAATGGCTTGAAACTTTGGGAGCAAAAATTACTTATTTAGATGTTGATTCTGAAGGTTTTATTAATTTTAAAGATGTTGAAAATTCTATAACTGATAAGACTATTCTTGTGTCAATAATTCATGGGAATAATGAAGTAGGAACAATTCAAGATATAAAATCAATAGGTGAAATTTGTAAAAAGAAAAATGTTTTATTTCATACTGATGCTTGTCAGAGTTTTACTAAAGTAGATATAAATGTAAAAAAACAAAATTTAGATTTAGTTACTTTAAATGCACATAAAATTCATGGTCCTAAGGGTGTAGGGGTCTTATATATTAAAGAAGGAATAAAAATTACGCCTTTAATGCATGGAGGAGGACAAGAAAAAAAATTAAGAAGTGGAACTTATAATGTTCCAGGAATTGTTGGTTTTGCAAAAGCTGTAAAAATTGCAAATAAAAAAGATGTTAAAAAAATGATAAAGTTAAGAGAAAAATTAATTGAAGGAATTTTAAAGATACCTACTTCAAAATTAAATGGTTCTCAAGGAGATAAGAGACTTTGTAATAATGTGAATATTTCTTTTAAGAATATTGAAGGAGAGGCTATTGGGGAGTTTTTAAATGTAAAAAAGATTTTTGTTTCAACAGGTTCAGCATGTTCTTCAAAATCTTTAGAACCAAGTCATGTTTTGATGTCATTAGGAATGTCTGTATTAGAAGCAAATAGTTCAATAAGAATAAGTTTAAGTAAATATACAACTGAAAAAGAAATCGAATATTTTTTAATTGAAATTAAAAAAACAGTAGAGAGACTTAGGACTATAAGTCCTTTAGCTAATTAAATAAATTATAGAGGATAAAAAATGGAACATAAAGAAAACAAGAAATTTTCTAATATTCCATCTTAATAGGAGATATAAAAAATGGAACATAAAAAAATGAAAAAAGATAAAGAAGAAGAATGTGTTGTATGTAATGAAGATGAAGGATTATGTGAACCTATAAGTTGTGATAAACTTGTAGAAAGCGATTAATTAAATAAAAGAGATAAAATGGAAAATAAAGAAAACAGGAAATTTTTTAACTTTCCACTTTTAAAAAATAAATAAAAAAATGGAAAATAAATCAATAACCAAAGATACAAAACTTAGTGATATCTTAAGAATAAATGAAGAAGCTGCTTCAATTTTATTTGAAGAAGGTCTTTCATGTATAGGATGTCCCATGTCTATGCAAGAAACTCTGGAACAAGGTTGCATGGCTCATGGAATGGGTGAAAAAGAAATAAATAAACTTTTGAAAAAAATAAATAAAAAATAAAATGGCATATTCAAAAGAAGTAATGGAGAATTTTATGAATCCTAAGAATCTTGGAGAAATAGAAAATCCAGATGGTATTGGAAAATTAGGAAATCCTGCTTGTGGAGATGTTATGTGGGTTTATATAAAAGTTGCAAAAAATAGGAACAAAAAGGGAGAGAAATTTCTTGAAGATGTAAAATTTAAAACTTTCGGATGTGCTGCAGCTATTGCTACTTCAAGCATGGTTACTCAACTTGCTAAAGGAAAAACTTTGAAAGAAGCAAAAAAAATAACTAATAAGAATGTTGCAGAATCTCTCAAAGGACTTCCACCAATAAAAATGCATTGTTCTAATCTTGCATCAGATGCATTAAGAATAGCAATTAAAAATTATGAAGATAAAAAATAAAATAAATAATAAAAATGGATAAAAATTTAAAAGAATTAATAGAATATCCCAAAGAAGGAATAATTAGTAAAAATATTTTTAAAGAAGAAGGATTGAATGTTGGATTGTTTTGTATGGCTAAAGGAACAGATATGTCTGATCATACTTCAACGAAAAAAGCAACAATTTATGTTTTAGAAGGAGATGGAATATTTAATTTAAAGGGAAAAGATATTGTTATGAAACCAGGAGTTTTTATATTCATGGAAGAAAATGATGTTCATTCTTTAAAAGCAAATGAGAATACAACTTTTATTTTATCTTTGTTTGAGAATAAAAAATAAATAAAAAAGTAATAAAGAATTATTTAAGAAAATAAATAGAAATTTTTAAAAGAATAAATAAAAAAATGAAAGTAAAGAAAA
>CAYPDP010000004.1:0-55568 GCA_964409555.1 Candidatus Woesearchaeota archaeon
CCATTTTTAAAAAATAAATAATCAAAATGGAAAACAAAGAAAACAGGAAATTTTCTAGCTTCCCATTTTTAAAAAATAAATAATCAAAATGGAAAACAAAAAACTTGGAACATTATTCATCGTATTCAGTATTATATTTTTAATATTTTTATTTTATTTTAGTATGGAAATGAATAAAAAATCTGCTCAGTTAGGATGTAATTCTAATCAAGGATGTATGACTATTAAAAATTTCATGACTTTTACAAATATTGGTTTTGGATTTTTTGGATTTTTATTTGGTTTAGGATTTTATATTTTATTTTTTAATAAAACAGAAAGTGCCATATTAAATAGATTAGAAGAAGAGAAAGATAGAAAAATTGGAGAAGACAAATTTAGTATTATTCTTAATGCTTTAGATTCTTATGAGAAGAAAGTAATGAAAGCAATTAAAGAACAAGATGGAATAACACAAAGTACTCTTAGACTTAGAACTGATATGTCAAAAGCAAAATTAAGTTATGTTCTGCAAGAATTAGAAAAAAGAAATTTAATTAAGAGAACAAAAAAAGGAAAGACTCTTGAAATTTGGTTGAAAGTTTAAATTTTCCTTATAAATAATAATTTTTATTATTTTATTAGAATTCTATTTTAATTAAATTTATAAGTAAGTCTCTTTTATTCTTTAAATGAATAAAAAAGGGTTATCAAAATTAATTATAATTTTAATTGTTTTAATATTAATAGTATCTTTTTTAATTTTTATAACTTTGATTAAGGTTAAATTTCAAAAAGAAAAACAGGTAATTATTGAACAATCAAAAATTAATTCTGAAATTATAAATATTACTAATTTTTCTTTTTTTTATGTTAAAGGAAATAAAATAATAGATTTAAAAGGGAATGAGATAAAATTAAGAGGATTTAATTATGATTCTTTTTATGTGATTAATAAAAAAATATATTTTGCAAAAAAGGATTTTAAAAAAGTTGATGAGAACAATATAGAAATTGCCAAATATTTTTTTAATGAAGATGATATAAAAAACTTTAAGAATATTGGGGCGAATGTTGTTAGACTTGAAATTAGATTATGGGAAATTGAAAAAAAACCTTATGTTTATAGTGAAGAGTCTTTAAAACAATTAGATTATACAATAAAAAAATTTGGGGAAAATGATATTTACGTTATTCTCGATTTGCATGCAGCAGGTCAAAATACTTTAAATCATAATGATGAATATGGAAATATTTTATGGGATAATACTGATGATATTTGGAATAGAACTGTTGCTTTATGGGGAATTATTTCTGAAAGATATAAAAATAATAATTATATAGTTGGATATGATTTAATTAATGAACCAGAGGCACCAAATAAAAGAATTCTTCATACGTTTTATCAAGATGTTATTAATAAAATTAGAGAAAAAGATAAAAAACATATTTTATTTATTGAATTAAATTTATATAAAAAAGAAAAAATTCTTATTGGAGGAAAATATGATGATAATAATTTGGCAGTAAGTATGCATTTTTATAAACCTAATGAATTTACTACGCAGGGAATGAAAAAATCTTCTGGAAAAAAATATCCGAATACCTATAAGGGAGTTTATTGGGATAAAAATGAAATTAATAAATATTTTGATAAATTTCTTAATTTTGAAGAGTTAAAAGGAAAACCGATGTTTATTGGAGAATTTGGAGCAAATGTTGGTGATGGTGGAAAAGATTCACTTAATTGGATCGATGATGTTACAACTATTTTAAATAAAAAAGGATTGCATTATACTTTTTTTAGTTATAAACTTTCTTTTACTCCTTCATTAGGATATTACTATGCTGATAAACAATTAGAATTTAAAATAACTGAATTGGTAAATAATTTATTAAGAGGTTTAGATTTTAAAGATGTAACTGAGAATAAAAAAAGATATTTTCTTACAAATAATTATAATCATTCTCAAGAATTAAATCAAATATTAGAGAGAAAGTTTAAATTTTCCTCATAAAATACCTTTTTGAACGTTTAAAAGCCAAAATTTGATGTTTTAAAGGCTTTTTTTATCTATCGTTCACACCCTAAAGTATAAGTAGTTTATTATTTTGATGTTTTTAGAAAAATGACAGAAAAAGAATTTACAATAAAATTAAAGAAATCAGATATTTGGAAAATTGGAACAGTAATTTTTGGAGTATTATTTATTATAAGTTTATTTTTAATATTTAATAATTCTAGAAATATTGTTAATAATAAAATTATTGCTCCTAATAATCCTATTAATAATAATCCTCAAGTAAATAAAATTCAATTAAAGGTTAGAGCCGAAGATCCTATCTTAGGAAATAAAGATGCACCAATTAGTATAGTAGAATTTTCTGATTTTCAGTGTCCTTTCTGTGGAAGAGTATTTCAAGGTGCTATAACTGATTTCAAAAATAGTGATTATTTTAAAACAGGAGAAGTAAATCTTATTTACAAAAATTTTCCTTTAAATAGTATTCACCAGTATGCTGAAAAAGCTGCAGAAGCAGGAGAGTGTGCTAATAAACAAGGAAAATTCTGGGAATATCATAATAAATTATTTGAAAATCAAAATGCTTTAGATATTAATAATTTGAAATCTTATGCATCTCAAATAAATCTTGATACAGATAAATTCAATAATTGTCTTGATAATAATGAAGCTCTAGATGATATTAAAAATGATGTTTCAGATGCTCTTTCAGCAGGAGCAAGAGGAACACCTTATTTTGTAATATTAAATAAAAAAACTGGAAAAACTCAAGTAGTTTCAGGAGCAGTTCCTTGGACAAATTTTGAATCAGCAATTCAATCATTATAAATATTATAAAAAGTTAAATTTAAATACAAAAGATAAGTTAAAAAAATAAATGAAAAATAAAAAAGAAAGTTTAGAAATTAATAATAAAATTATAGTTCTACTAGGAATATTTGTTTTACTTATAATTTTTAATCAGTGGCAAATTTCAGGAATAAATAATTCTTTTACATCTGGTGTTGAGAAATTATCTCCTAATCAAATTTATGATATTAAATCAACGTCTCAATCTGTTGCAACACTTTTTCCAGTAGATCAAATAAAAAATGACCAAGATGCTATTAATATGATGATTTCTCAAGGAACTCCAGATTATGGAAAATCCATGGGAATTAGTTTTGATGACCCTGTTGGGGCGTTAGATCTTCTTTCTAAAAATTATAATACAATTAAAAATGATGTAAAGAAAAATAATCCTGAAGTCTGGAAACGTTATTTAAATTTAGCTACTAAACCTGTTGGAATAAGTTGTGAATTTTGTTGTGGTGTTGGTCCTATAGGAATAACAAAGAAAGGTGATTTAACTTGTGGATGTTCACATAATCCAGCAATGCAATCAATAACATTATTATTGATGAAAGATACAAATATGAATGATGCTGAAGTATTAAAGGAGGCATTAAAATGGAAATCATTATGGTTTCCTAAAGATATGGTTAATCTTGCATTAAAAGCTTCTGGGGGAGAAATTGACGCAGGGAAACTTCCAGGAATGGTGGGAGGATGTTAAAATGACAAGTGTAAAAGTTTATTCAACGCCAACATGTCCTTGGTGTATAAAAGTAAAAGAATTTTTAATAGAGAATAAAATAAAATTTGAAGATTTAGATGTTTCAAAAAATGAGGATATTGCAAAAGAATCTGTTGAAAAATCAGGTCAAATGGGAGTTCCAGTTATTGATGTTAATGGAAAAATTACTGTTGGATTTGATGAAGATAAATTAAAAAAGGATCTTAATATTAAATAAAAGGAGGTAAAATAAAGATGAATATAAACAAAAATACTTTGGTTGTTGGAATTTTAGCTTTATTAATCTTAGTTGCATTTGCACAAACATTTCAATTAGTTGGAATGAAAAATAAGATTAGTGAATTAGGGGCTGGAAAAAATATCCAAACAGGAAGTTTAAGCAAATCAACTAGTTCAGCAAGTAGTTCTAGTTCAGGTGGAGGAGTTCCAACAAATTTGCAGAATCTTCCAGGAATGGTAGGTGGTTGTTAATTTTTTAATTTTATTTTAACCACTTATTAAATTTTAAAAATATAAAAATGAAAAAAAATTTAGAAAAAACAAAAAAAAAATTAGAAGAAGGATTTAAAAAATTAGATAAAAAAATACAAAAGAATTCTTCAAAGATAATGATAATTTTAATTGCGATTTTATTAGGAATTTTTATATTAAATTCTATTTTTTCATTTAGTTCAAGTTCTGAATTAAATAATAAAATTACAAAAATTGTAGAATCAAATAAACCTGTAGAAATTAAAATAACTTCTATAACTTGTGAGGGATGTTCAGATATTAATTCAGTAGTTGATTTGGTTAAAAAACAAAATGTAAAAATATTAAAAGAATCTTCAATAGATTCAAATTCAGATACTGCTAAAGAATTAATTAGTAAATATAATATTAAAAAACTTCCAACTATTTTAATTTATGGAAATTCTGAAGAATTGAATTCTGATAAAGTAAATTTTGATAATTTTTATTCAGTAAATGATGCTTTTGTATTGGAAGAAACTAAAGCTCCTTATTTAGATGTTTTAAATAATGAAATTAAAGGAAAAGTTAAATTAATTGAAGTTATAGATTCTTCTTGTAAAGATTGTCTTTCTTTATCTTCAGTTGGAACAAGTTTTGGAAAAGCAGGAGTTTCAATAGATGATTGGAAAAAAGTAGAATATAATTCAGAAGAAGGTAAAAATATAATAAATAAATATGGGATTAAAGAAATTCCTTCAATGTTAATATCTAAAGATATAGATTATTATTCTGATGTTAAAGTTAGTTTAGATAAACTTGGTTTAGAAGAAAAACAAGGATTTTATAAATTACATTCAACTATTCCACCTTATAGAGATTTAGTAAAGAACAAAATTGTAGGACTTGTTGATTTGATAATGTTGACAGATAAATCTTGTACTGATTGTTATGATGTTGAATTAAATAAGAAAATATTATCTAGACTTGGAATTGTAACCAGTAGTGAAAATATTTATGATGTTAGTTCTGAAAAAGGAAAAGAATTGATTTCAAAATATGATGTTAAAAAAGTTCCAATAATTATTTTATCTCCTGAAGCAAAAGAATATGTAAATTTTGTTAATGCTTGGAAACAAGTTGGAAATATTTCAAAAGATGGATGGTTTATAATGAGGTCTCCAGAAGGACTTGGAAAAATTAAGAATATATAAATGATAAATCAATAAAAAATAATGGAAATCAATAAAAAAATACTGGTAATCGGAATTGTTATTTTAATTGGAATATTTTCATTATTTACATTTAATAACTTTCAAAAGAAGATTTCTGGAAGTGTTATAACTGGAGGGGTTGTTAATATTGATAACTTAAATCCTACAATGAATCAAGCTATTGTTTATAAATCTCAAAGTTGTGGATGTTGTTCAGGATATATAAGTGAATTAGAAAAAAATGGTTTTAATGTAGAAATTGAAGCAGTAAGTTCGGATAAATTAAATTCAATAAAAGAAAGTCATAATATTCCAAAGGATATGCAAAGCTGTCATACTGTTATTATTGGAAATTATTTTATAGAAGGCCATGTTCCTCTTGAAGCTGTAAATAAATTACTAACTGAAAAGCCTGATGTTGATGGAATTACTCTTCCTGGAATGGATTCAGGAACTCCAGGAATGCCTGGACAAAAAACAGGAGAATGGATTATTTATTCTTTGAAAGATGGAAAATCAACAGAATTTATGAGAATTTAAAATGAATAAAAATTTAAGAATTTATTCAGCAATTGTATTTGTTATGATAGGAATTATTTTATTTTCATTTTCTTTTTATTTACATAATTTTAAAGATAATGCTGAAAATAAAATTGAAAAAATAATTTCATTAAAAGATAATGTTAAACAAGATTTAATTAATAATGGAAAATATAAATGTTGTTTAGAAAAACCTTGTGATTATTGTTTAATAAATCATAAAGAATGTGATTGTTTGGAAGAGATTGTTACAGGGAAACATCCTTGTGGTGAATGTATTGGTGAAATATTAGAAGGTCATGGAAATAGGTTCTTAACAAAATATTTTTCAAAAGCACTTTCTGAAAAAATTGGTGAAAATCATCATGAACATTTAAAAGAGATTATTTCAGAAAAATATTCTGTAAGTATTGAGAGTCAATTATAAGATGAAAGGATTAGTTTATAATTTAAGTGGAAGACTTTATGATTTTTTAGACGAACCTTTTGAGAAAAAAAGATACACAAAAATAAGAAAAAAAATGTTATCTAATATTAAAGGAACTGTTTTAGAAGTAGGGTGTGGAACTGGAAGAAACTTCACTCATTATTCTGCAAATGTTACTGTCACAGCTATTGATAAATCTAAAAATATGTTAGAAATTGCTAAAAAAAGAATGGAATTTAGCAAAGCGAAAATACATTTAAGAAAAGAAAATATTACTAAGATAAATTCTTTAGATAATACCTATGACAATATTGTAGCTACATTTGTATTGTGTGTTTTGCCAAAAAAAATAGAAGAACAAGCATTAAATGAATTAATAAGAGTAGCCAAGCTAGAAGCAACATTTTATTTTTTAGAATATGTATATTCTAAGAACAAATTAAGAAAGTTTACTATGATAATAACTTCATTTATTCCAAAAATTCTTTACGGAATAAGATTTAATTCAACATCATCTTTAATTCAGAAAAATAAATTTTTAGAAATAGTTAAACAAGAGTTCTTACATGATGATGTTATAAGACTTATTGTTGCAAAGAAAATAAAATGAATCTTAATAAAAAAATACTTGTAATTGGAATTGTTATCTTAATTGGAATATTTTTATTTTTTACATTTTTTAAATCAAATAACCAAGAAAAAGTTCAATTAACTGGGAATGTGAAAGAATTTACAATAAAAGCATTTCAATTTGGTTATGACCCAAGTATAATAAGAGTTAATTTAGGAGATAAAGTCAAGATAACTGCTTTTAGTGAAGATGTCTCTCATGGATTAAATATACCTGATTTTGGGGTAAATATGTTCTTATCAGATGACTCTACACCCCAAACTGTAGAATTTATTGCAAATAAAAAAGGAACTTTCACATTTTATTGTTCTGTTTTCTGTGGAAGTGGTCATAGTAGTATGAAAGGAGAATTAATTGTAAGTTAAATGATTAATAAAAACATTCTTAATAAAGCAGTATTAATTTGTGGTGTCCTTATATTTTTAATTATTGGATTCTCTTTTATTGTTAATGCTCTGAATATTCCTTCAAATATTCAGAAAATTACAGATTATAACAATGGACAAGCTAATTTTTATTTTAGTAATCTTAGTTTTATTATTGCTTTTCTTGCAGGAATATTAGGTATATTAACTCCTTGTAGTTTAGTCATACTTCCTGCTTTTTTCGCTTATTCGTTTAAAGGGAAAAAAGATATTTCAAAAATGACTTTTTCTTTTTTTCTAGGATTTATGCCTGTTTTTGTAGTTTTTGGCTTAATTGCAACTTTCTTAGGCAAGAGTATAGCAACCTTTCAACAAAGTAATAGTTTTTTTGTTATAATTGCAGGAATATTGACTATATTTCTTGGATTAATGGTTTTATTTGGAAAGGGTTTTTCAGGAATTACTTTAAATAAAAATAATAATAAAAGTGCTTTTGGAATATTCATATTTGGAATTTTGTTTGCTTTAGGATTTACTGTCTGTATGGGGCCTATTTTAGTAGGAATATTATTAATTGCAGGAGTTCTACAGAATTATTTTTATGCTGGAATTTTAATGTTGTTCTATTCTCTTGGATTGTTTGTTCCTTTATTTTTAATGTCAATCTTTTTTGACAAATATAATTTTATAGGATTTATGTCAAAAATAAATAAAAAGCTCGGTTTTTCTCTAACTAATGTTATAAGTGGAATTTTATTAATCTCATTAGGTCTTATTTTTATTATATTTAAAGGAACAACCAGAGTTACAGGCAATCTTGGTCTTGGAAGCTGGACTATTATTATTTATTCTATTCAAGAAAAAATTGTTAATGTCCAATTTATTAATGTAATTGGTTTTTTTGTTTTAATAGGATTTGTGTATTTAGTTTGGAGAGTCTTAAAAAAAGAAATAAAATTGGAAAAAAAGTAAATGAAAACAAAACCTAGATGTGAAGTTTGCAATAAAGATTTTAAAAATAAAGAAGGATTAGATATGCATAATTCTTCAAAACATTCTCAATCTGAGGGTAAATCTTTGAAGATAAATTATAAAAAAATTAGAAATTGGGGAATTTTTATTATAATTATTGGTTTGATTCTTTTTTTAATTGCATTTCCAATATATAAATCAATAAAAGAAAATTCTAAATTAAATTTTGATGCTCCTAAAGGGGCAATTCATTGGCACCCTCAAATTACAATAATTATCGATGGGGTAAAACAAATTATTCCTGGAGGAATAGGGTTAGGAAGTGGAGGACATCGTCCAACCCATACTCATGAAGCAGATGGAACAATTCATATGGAAAATAATAATCCCTCTAAAAAAACAGTCACTCTCGGTTATTTTTTTGATACTTGGGGTAAAAAATTTAATAATGAATGTATATTTAATTATTGTATTGATAAAGGTGAATTAAAAATGAGTGTTAATGGAAAAGAAAATTTTGATTTTGATAATTATTTTATGCAAAATGGAGATAAAATAGTTATTGAATATACTTCCTTAAAATAGAAAATGAAAAAAATTAAAAATAAAATAGCTAATAAGAAAATTTTCAATAAAAGAAGATATTATATTATTATATTCATCTTTCTAATATTATTAGTGTCTATAATTTATTTAAATAAAAATTCATTAAAAAAACAAGAATCTATAGAAAATTTTAATATATTAAATGCTTTATCTTTGAAGAAGCTTGTTTTTAATCTTCCAAATATGGATAAGCAGATGTGCGAGACATTTCCAGGAATAGTTTTATCAACACTTGAAGAACAAAAAGGAGTAGTTGATGCCTCATTTAAATATGAAAATCATGTTTTCACAGTTTATTATGTTCCTGAATTCATATCTAAAGAAGAAATTCTTAATAATGAAGTTTATGCTTGGGTTGGAACAAAATTTATCAGTGAAGAGGATTTGAACATATCAAATATTGAAAAAATTTATAAAAATCGTGACAATAATAATGAACTTAAAATGCCTAAGAATCATATGTCAAATATAGATAATATTAAAGATTCTAAGATGATGAATTTGCAGGATTTTCCTAAATTAGTCAGTGCTGAATGGTTATCTAAAAATAATGAAAATGTTAAAATTATAGAAATAGGGTCAGTTGAGGAATATAATAAAGGTCATGAAAAGGGTGCAATAAATATTAATATAGAAGAAATTCGAACTACTCGTGATGGGGTGGCAAAACAAATTTTAAGTAAAGAAGATTTTGAGATCCTTATGAAAAATAAAGGAATATCTAATAATGACAGAATAGTTATTTATTCTAGCAAAAGTTTAACTCATGCTTCAAGACTTTACCTGACATTCAAATATTACGGTCATAAAAATGTTGCAATGCTTGATGGTGGAAAATATTTAATAGATAAAAAATCTATTTCAATAATGGTATCTCCTAAAAATTTTACAAATTATACTGCAACTATTGATAAAAATATGATTGTTAATTCAGATTATATTTTAAATAAAATTGGAAATCCAAAAACAATTATTTTGGATGTGAGAAGCAAGCAGGAATTTGATCAGGGTCATATATCTGGAGCAATTAATATTGACTGGAATAATTTTATAAATGCTGATGGGACTCTAAAAAACAACAATGAACTAAAATTTTTGTTAAAAGAGATTGATTCAGGCAAGGAAATTATTGTTTATTGTGTATCTGGAACAAGGGCAAGTTATGCATGGTTTGTGCTGTCAGAGATACAAGGGTATTTAGATATAAAATTATTTGACGGTTCAATGATTGAATGGAGTTACAAACAATTGCCGTTAGAAAAATAAAATGGATGAAATAAAAAAACTTAAAGAGAGTATGGATAATCATGCTGAAAAAGAAGGAATTAAATTAAATCCTAATGAGAATATTGTTAATGTTATATTTAATGGTTTGTTAAAAAATAAAGAGAAAAAGGGTTCAATGTTTTGTCCTTGCAGAATTCCGACTGGAGATGAAGAAGAGGATAAAAAAATAGTTTGTCCTTGTGTTTATCATCTTGAGGAAATAAAAAAAGATGGTCATTGTAAATGTAATTTATTTGTAAAATTAAATAGTTAGATTTATATATAAAAATAAAATAGTTATAGAAAGAGGATGAAATTTTTTTATAATTAATATAAAAATAAGATGAAAATATTTATTGATAGTGCTGATATTGAAGAAATTAAAGAGGCTGTAAGTTATGGAATTTTAGATGGAGTTACAACTAATCCTAGTTTGATAAAAAAAGCTATTGAAAATCAGAAAAAAAGAGGAAGAAAAATTGATATGAATTCTTATATAAAAAATATTTTAAAAATTTGTAAAGGAAAATCTGTTAGTTTAGAAGTTCTTGGTAGAAATTATGAGGAAATGATTAAAGAGGGAAGAAGTTTATATAAAAAATTTAATTCTGTTGCAAAAAATGTTTATATAAAAATTCCAATTAATACTTGTATGAAGGAGAATTGTGTTGATAGTTATGATGGAATTAAAGCAATAAAAACTCTTTCTAAAGAAGGAATACCTATTAATTGTACATTAATATTTACACCAGAACAAGCATTGTTAGCAGCAAAAGCAGGAGCAAAATTTGTAAGTCCTTTTGTCGGTAGAATTGATGATTATATAAGAAATTCAAATAAAATAAAATTTGATAAAAAAGATTATTTTCCAGAAAATGGTTTAAAAAATGACAAAAAAATTTTAGAAGATAATGGAATATTATCTGGAGTGGATTTAGTCAAAAAATGTGTAGATATTTTAAAATTATATAATTTTAAAACAGAAGTTTTAGCAGCGAGTATAAGAAATAGTAGACAAGTAAGAGAGGTTGCTTTAGTTGGAGCAAATATTTCAACACTCCCTTTAGAAATAATTAAAAATTCTTTAACACATTATAAAACAATTGAAGGTATGAAGAAATTTACAAAAGATATTATTCCAGAATATTCTAAGATTGTAGGATATGAGGAAAAATAAATGAAAATTGATAAAAAAAATATTCCTAATCTTGATGAAATTGTATTAAGTGCAATTAATCTTTTTATAAAAGATAAATTACCTAAAATAAATATTGGTAAATATAAACGTCTTTTAGTTGTTGGAAGCGGGAATGCTGCAGTAACAGGTAAAATAATTTTTGAAAAAAAAGATGCTATTTTTGCTGATGAAAGTAATTATAAAGAAAAATTAAAAGCAATTAAAGAAGTTGATAAAGCTGTTTTAATATCTGCATCTGGAGGAAAACATGCTCCGATTATTGCAAAAGAATTGAAAAAAAGAAAAATAAATACGATTCTTATTACAAATACTAAAAATTCTTTAGCAGAAAAATATGTTAATAAAACTTATATTTTTCCTAAACAAACTGAACCTTATACTTATAATACTTCAACTTACATGGGAAGTATAATTTCATATACTCAAGAAAATCCAAAAGAAATTTTAGATTATTTAAAAAATATCAAAAAGAAGATTCCAAAGAATTTTAATAAATATGATTCGTATTATATAATTGTTCCTAATGAATTTGATTTGATAAGAGAAATGTTTCTTACAAAATTTGATGAACTTTTTGGGCCAAAAATATCTGGAAGAGTTTTTACAATTGAACAAACAAAACATGCTAAAACTTTAGTTCCTTCAGATAAAGAATTGTTTATAAGTTTTGGTTATAAAAATAATATCTTTGGTAAGAATAGATTAAATATCAGTCTCCCTTCAAAATTCAGTTATGCAACACTTCTTGCTGTAGGATATTATATAATAGGTCATATTCAAAAACAAAATAAACCTTATTTTAAAGAAAATATTGAGAATTATGCAAAAGAAGCATCAAAAATGTTTAAACAAAAAATAAATCCAATAGTTGAATAATGAAAAAAGATACAACTTTTATAATACTTGGGGCAACAGGAGATTTAACAAAAAGAAAAATAATTCCTGCAATTTATAATTTATTAAAAGATAAAAAGATAAAAAAATTTGTAATTATTGGAGTTGCACGTTCAGATATTGATATTCAGAAAATACTTTTAGAATCAAAAAAATTAATTAAAAATTTAGATAAAAAAACATGGGAGAAAATTGTTAATTCATCATATTATAGACCTTTAGATTTTTATAATAAAAATGATTATAAAAAATTTGAAGAGTTTGTTATTGAAATTGAAAAAAAACATAATTTAAATGGTAGAAGAATATTTTATTTAGCAACTTTACCCCAACATTTTAAGAATATAACTTTTAATTTATCAAAACTTCAAATATCTAAAGAAAATGAAAATAAAGATATTTCTGTTGTTTATGAAAAACCTTTTGGAGATGATTTAAAATCAGCAAGAGAAATTAATAAGAATATCAATAAAATTTTTAAAGAAAAACAGATTTATAGGATTGACCATTATCTTGGAAAAAAATTGGTGGGAAATATTGCTTTAATTAGATTTACAAATCGTATTTTTGAGCCATTATGGAATAAAGAAAATATTAGTTCTGTTGAAATTATTTTAAGCGAGAATTTCGGAATTAAAGAGAGAGGTAATTTTTATGATAAATATGGTGCACTTAAAGATGTTGTTCAGAATCATGCTTTTCAATTACTTTCCTTGATAGCAATGGAATCTCCAAAGATGATTTCAGGAGAATATTTAAGAAATGAGAAAAAAAAAGTTCTTGAAAAAGTAAAAATTAAAGATGTAATTTTGGGACAATATGAAGGGTATAAAAAAGAAAAAGGGGTGGAAAAAAATTCTGTAACAGAAACTTTTGCTGGGCTTCATTTGCAAATTAATAATCCTCGTTGGAAAGGAGTTCCATTTTATATAAAAGCAGGTAAAAATCTAGATAAAAATAATGTGAGTATCCATATTAAATTTAAAAAAACAAATTGTCTTCTTTCTAAAAATTGTTCAATGGATGAAAATGAATTTATAATAAAAATACAACCTGAAAGAAAATTTGAATTAAAAATAAATTCTAAAGTTCAGGAATCTAATTTTGAAGTATCACCTATAAATATGGAATTTTGTTATACTTGTTTGTATGGTCCAAATACACCTGAAGCTTATGAAGTTTTATTAGAGGAAATTATAAAAAGAGATCAATCTTTCTTTGTAAGAAATGATGAGATTGAAGAAGCGTGGAAAATTATTGATCAAATAGAAAAACAAAATAATAAAATTAATATTTATAAAAAAGGGAGTGAAGGTCCTAAAGAATTAAAAAATTGGAATATAAATTAAAAAAATGAAAATTGGATTTATTGGATTAGGTAGAATGGGAAATAATATGGTTTTAAATCTTTTAGAAAATAATCATAAAATTGTAGTAAATAATAGATCTCCAGAACCTATAAAAAAATTAGCAAAAAAAGGTGCAATACCTGCTTTTAATTTAAAAGAGCTTTTTGAAAATCTTCCAAAACAAAAAATAATTTGGTTAATGATTCCAGCAGGAAAACCAGTAGACGATATTCTTAAAAAAATTACTCCTTTCATGAAAAAAGGAGATATTATAATTGATGGGGGAAATTCTTTTTTTAAAGATTCAATTAAAAGATATAAGAAATTCAAAAAAAATAAAATTGGTTATTTAGATTGTGGAACTTCAGGAGGAATGGAAGGTGCAAGACATGGTGCATGTATGATGATTGGAGGAGATAAGAATGTATTTGAGAAAGTTAAAATTTTGTTTAAAGATATGACTGTAAAAAATGGTTATGGATATATGGGGAAAGCTGGTTCAGGTCATTTTGTAAAAGGAATTCATAATGCTATTGAATACGGAATGATGGGTGCATTAAACGAGGGATTTGAAGCAATTAAAAAACAAAAAAAATATTTTGGAACTGATTTAAAGGAAGTATCAAAAGTTTATGATAATGGGAGTATTATTGAAGGAAGACTTTCACACTGGCTTTTTGATGCTATGAGTAAACCTAATTATTTTAATAGTATTTCTTGCCAGGTTCCAAAAGGAGAAACTGAAAATGAAATGGAGTTTTTAGAAAAAATGTCTTATATGCCAATACTTCATCAAGCAAGATTAATGAGAGTTAATTCGAGAAAAAATAAATTTTGTGGAAGAGTAATATCTGCATTAAGAAATGAATTTGGAGGTCATAAGGTTATTAAGAAAAATAAATAAAATGAAAAAAATATATATTGCAGGAGATCATGCTGGTTTAAAATTAAAATTAAAAATTAAAAAATATCTTGAGAATTTAAATTTCAAAGTATTTGATTTTGGTCCTTTAGAATATGATTCAACAGATGATTATCCTGATTTTGTAATACCTCTTGCAAAAAAAATTTCAAAAGAAAAAGGAAGTAAGGGAATTGTTATTGCGGGTTCAGGACAAGGAGAGGCAATTGCAATGAATAAATTCAAAAATGTTAGAGCAGCTTTATATCATGGAGGCAATACAAAAATTGTTCAAACAGGAAGAGCTCATGACAATTCAAATATTTTATCCTTGGGTTCAAGATTTATTACAGAAACTGAAGCAAAAAGAGCAATTAAAATATTTTTGAATACTGGTTTTGATGAAGGGAGACATAGAAGAAGACTTAATAAAATTAAAAAAATGGTGAAATAATTTATATTTAATTATTATAATATGAAAAAACAGATAATTTCTTCAATAATTGCAAAAAATCAGCAAGAATTAAAAAAAAGAATTAAAAAAATTATTAATTTGAAGAGATTTCAATTAGATGTTATGGATGGTAAATTTGTTTCAAATAAATCTTTACTTTTTAATTTTGAACTTCCAAGATTAAAAAAATATGAAGCACATTTAATGATTAAAAATCCTGAAAAATGGATAAATAAAAATTATAAAAAAGTTGATACAATTATATTTCATATTGAATCTACAAAAAATCCTTTAAAAATAATTAAATTAATCAAAAATAAAAAAAAGAATGTTGGAATTGCTTTAAATCCTAAAACTTCAATTAATGAAATTAAACCTTACCTTAAAAATATTTCCTTGGTTCTTATTATGACAGTAAATCCTGGAAAATATGGGGCTAAATTTTTATCATCTACTTTAATTAAAATAGAAAAATTAAGAAAAATTAAAAAAGATATTAATATAGAAGTTGATGGAGGAATAAATTCAGAAACAATAATTAAAGTAAATAAAGCAGGAGCAAATTTATTTGTTGTTGGTTCTTATTTTCAAAAAAGTGTAAATATTAAGAAAGATATTAATAAATTAAAAAAGATTGTTAAATAAAATGGCTAATTTAAAAGAATTAAAAGATATTGCAAATGTTCTAAGAAGAGATGTTATGAAAATGACAACTTCAGCTGGTTCTGGACATCCGACTTCTTGCATGAGTTGTGCAGAAATAATGTCCTATTTATTTTTCAAAGAAATGAATTATGATACAAAAAATCCTTTTAATTCAGATAATGATGAATTTATTTTGAGCAAAGGTCATGCTGCTCCAATTTTATATTCTTGTTTATATCATTCTAATTGTATTAAAGAAGACCTTCTTTCATTAAGAAAAATTAATAGTAAATTAGAAGGACATCCTATGCCTTCTTCTTTAAATTGGATTAAAGTAGCCACAGGTTCTTTAGGGCAAGGGCTTTCGGTGGGAATTGGAATGGCTCTTGCATCAAAAATTCAAAAAAAGAAGTATAACACTTATGTTCTTTTAGGAGATAGTGAGATAGCTGAGGGTTCAATTTATGAAGCTTTGCAATTAGCATCTTTCTATAAATTGGATAATCTTGTAGCAATTATTGATGTCAACAAGTTAGGGCAAAGAGGTGAAACAATGCTTGGCCATAAGACAATTTCATATCAAAATAGATTTAAATCATTTGGATGGGATAGTATAATTATTGATGGACATGATATTGAAAAAGTTTCTAAGGCATTTAAATTAGCAAAAAATTCAAAAAAACCTTTTGTAATAATAGCAAAAACTTTGAAAGGTAAAGGAGTTTCTTTTTTAGAAAATAAAAATGGTTGGCACGGAAAACCTTTGAATAAAGATGAATTAAATAAAGCATTAAAAGAAATTCCAAAAGTTAATATTCCTAAAATTAAAATAGAAAAACCAAAGTCAATTAATTTTAAATTTAAAAAAAATAATAAGGAAAATGTTTTGAAATATTCTAAAGATGAAAAAGTTGCTACAAGAGATGCTTATGGAAATGCTCTTGCAAATTTAGCTTATTTAGATTCAAGAATTTTGGCGATTGATGCAGAAGTTAGTAATTCTACAAAATCTGGAGAAGTTAAGAATAAAACTCCTAAACAATTTATTGAGGCTTATATTGCAGAACAAAATATGATTGGAATGGCTTTAGGGTTGAGTGTTCAAGGGTTTAGTGTTTTTGCTTCTACATTTGCGGCTTTTTTATCAAGAGCACATGACCAGATAAGAATGTCTGCTATTTCAAAAGCTAATTTGACTATTTGCGGTTCTCATGCAGGAATATCTATTGGAGAAGATGGAGCATCACAAATGGGAATTGAAGATATTGCTTTATTTAGATGTCTTCCTGAAAGTATTATATTTTATCCGAGTGATGCTGTATCTGCTTTTAAATTAGTCAATCTTGCAAATTCTCTAAAAGGAATAAAATATATTAGAACAACAAGAGAAAAAACTTCTGTAATTTATAATAATAATGAAAAATTTAAACTAGGAGATTTTAAAATTTTAAAGCAATCTAAACAGGACAAAGTTGTTTTAATTGGAGCAGGAATAACTCTTCATGAAGCTTTAAAATCTTATTATGAATTAAAGAAAAAAAATATAAATATTGCAGTTGTTGATTTATATTGTATTAAACCATTTAATTCTAAAAAATTGTTGAAGTTTGTTGAAAAGCATGGGAAAAAAATAATTGTTGTAGAAGACCATAGACCTGAAGGAGGAATTGGAGAGATGATTTCATATGAATTAAGAAATGATAATATAAAAATAGAAACTCTTTCAGTTAAAGAAATTCCTCATTCTGGAAAAAAAGATGAATTACTTAATAAATATGGAATAAATTTTGAGAATATTATTAAAACTGTTAAAAAAATAATTTAGATTAATAAAATTCTTTGAGTTTTCTGTGATTTTTAGGATGTCTTAGTTTTCTTAAAGCTCTTTCTTCAATTTGCCTTATTCTCTCAGGAGTGACTTTCATTATTTTTCCTATTTTATCACGAGTCATTTCTTCCCCTTTAAATCCAAATCTATATATTAATATTTTTCTCTCTCTTGACATAAGATTATCTAAAGCATTATCTATTTCATTAGATAATTCTGATTTTCTAAATATTTCTTCAGGATTTCCGTAATTTGAAATAGGTTCGAGATTAATATCAGATAAATAAACTATATTTAATAGTGGATTGTAATTTTTCATATATTATATAATATTAGATTATTTTTAAATTTTTTTATCTTTTTAAGAAGTTTTAATAAATAAAAAATATATAAACTTTATTAATTTAAATTTAAAATTATATTTTTAGAACATATTCCTATCTTGAATTCTATGAGTAAAGAAACAATTTCAGCAGGTCTTGGACCTATTGAACAGTATATAATTTTTTTAGTAACCTTTTTAATTATAGTTTTTATTGCTTATTTAATAAAAAGAAAAAAGATGAAAAATAAAAAATGAAATTTTCACAGAAAGAAATAAAAGATTTATTTTTTGCATGGATTATGATTTCTTTAGCTTTTACTATCTTATTTTCTGGAATTTCTACCTTATTTAATAATCCTTCTTTTTTTATTTTATCTTTTTTAATTTCAGGATTTACAGCAGGAATAGGATTTTTGCTTCATGAACTTATGCATAAATATGTTGCGCAAAATTATGGATTAAAGGCAGAATTTGTTGCATTTTATAACATGTTATTTTTAGCAATTGGATTTTCTTTTTTTGGTTTTATCTTAGCTGCACCAGGTGCAGTAATGATGCAAGGAAGAAGAATTACAAAAGAACAAAATGGAAAAATTTCTCTCGCAGGACCTATGACTAATATTGTTTTGGGTTTAGGATTTCTTATACCTCTTATTTTCTTAAAACCAGAGGGTATTTTAAGAATATTTCTTGATTATGGTCTTATAATAAATGCACTTTTAGCTTTATTCAATTTGATACCTTTGGGACCTTTTGATGGAAAGAAAATTTGGGAATGGAACAAAACAATTCATATTATAACAGTTTTAATTGCTTTAGGATTATTTTTGAGTAAGTGGGTTTTGTTTTAAAATCAAAACATTTATATATTAATCTGTATTTAACTTTCATATGATGAATAAAACTATATTAAAAGCATGTCATAAAGAAGGAATATGTGAAGATGAAATATATGATGCATATAAAATATTTTTTGGAACTCTTTTTTCTGAATCAAGATTAAAGATAATTAATTTGCTTAGAAAAAGTAATAAAAATGTTTCTGAGATAATTAAAGAATTAAAAATGGAACAAACTGCCGTATCTCATGATCTTAGCAGATTAAAAAAATGTGGATTTGTTTCTTCAGAGATTAAAGGAAAATATAGATATTATAAAATTAATAAGAAAACTATTGAACCAATAATGAATTTAATTGATAAACATATGATTCATAATTGTGTTCATATACTTAGAGGAAATAAAAAATGAATTTTAAAACAAAATCTATTATTTATGGGATTTTTGGAAGTTTAGTCTTATTTATTTTTTATTTAATTTTGCTTACTATCTTAAATTCATTTGATCACGCTTTATCCCAATTTATTAGCATATGGTATTTAATGTTACCTTTAATTCTTGGTTTTGGAATACAAGTCGGACTATTTGTTTATATAAAAGATTATCACAAACATTTAGGAACTGAAAAAGCTACATTAGGAGTAAGTGCAGGAGTTTCTGGAGGTGCTATGATTGCTTGTTGTACTCATCATTTTGTTGAAATATTTGCTTTAATTGGAATTGCAGGAGCTTCAATATTTTTTGTAAAATACCAGACAACTTTCTTATTAATAGGAATTGGAGCAAATATCTTTGGAATAATATATATGTTAAATGAATTAAATAAAATAAATCATTGTAAAAAAAATGGCAAAAAGAAATAAAAAGAAAAACAATAAAAAATTTATAAAAGATAATTGGTATTATATCTTAGGAGGGATAATTGTATTAATATTATTAATAATTACTATTTATCCTTTTTTTAATAAAAACGTTTCTAATAATTCAGCTGTTACTGAGAATATAAATCCTGAATTGCAAAAATATCGTTTAGATAGCATTCCAGAAGCATGTAGATTACCTCTTAGCCAAGATGATATCCAATCCTGGAAAGAACATTTGAGTCATCATAAAAATACTTGGTATTGTTTAGATTATTTTGAAGGAGGTAAAGAATTAATAGGAAAATGAAAAAGATAAATTTAATATTTTTAAGTATAATAAGTATGGTTTTAGGAATAACTAATTTCATTTCTGCTCATGCAGGGGCGAGTTTTTCTGGACATCAAGGAATGATGGATGGAGAATTTGGTTATGTATTTATGTTAATTTTAATGATATTAGTAATTGTTGTATTAATTTTACTAATTGTATGGTTAATAAAAAAAATACAACAAAAATAATTAAAATAAACTTTAATAATATTAGATAAATGGAGACAAATAAATGAAACAAGCATTGAATAAAAACCAATCTGGTTTAGCATTAGGAAGTGTATTTGCAATATTTCATACGTTGTGGGTATTTGTAGTGGGCATCGGTCTAGGCAAATGGGTAATCAACAAAGGATATTCAATACATTTTTTAGCAAATGCTCCTACAATCAATAGCTTTAGTTTTACAACTGCACTGATAGGAATAATCTCTGCATTTGTTAGCGGTTATATTGTTGGATGGCTAATTGTATATTTTTACAATAAGTTTTAGTAAATTTAAAACATGAAAGGAGGTAAAAAATAAAATGAGTTTATTCAAAAAGAAATGTGAATTTTGCAAGAAAAAAATAGATAAAGGTAGTGAAGTATTCAAAGATGTGAAAGTCCCTGCTTTTGTTGGAACAAGAGAAAAGGCTTTTTGTAGTGATGAACATGCAAACAATTATGTAAACGAACTTTCAAAAAAACCAAAAAGTGGGGGTGGAGGTTGTTGCGGATAAAATGAGTTTGTTTATTATTAAGCTTAAAGAAAATTTATTTTAAAATTTTTATTAATTTATTAGGAGTAACTAAATAGAAATATTTATAAACTATTAGGTTATTAAATAATTTCCTTAATCAATCAATAAACTCGCACCCAATATTCCTTCATGTTCTAACTTAGTCCATACAATAGTAGTTTTTCTAGGAATAATTGTATATTTTTTTGTTTGTTCTTTTATCATTTTTAAAAGTTTATCTCCTGCTTCTTTAAAACCACCTGCTAGAATAATCACTTCAGGATCTAAAATATTAATTAAACTTGCAATTCCTTGCCCGAGATAAGAAGTTATTTCATCTAATATTTTTTTAGAATTTTTATCATTATTTTTTGTTAATTCTGAAACCATACAAACTTTTTTACAATATTTCTTTGATAATTTTTTAACAGCTTTTCCTCCTGCAAAATTTTCAAAATCCTTTCCATTATTTAAAATAAAATGTCCTAACTCACTTGCATATCCCTCCCCATCAAAACCTTTATACAACTGTCCATTAAGAATTATTCCTCCACCTATACCAGTTCCCAACGTAATTAAAACAAAATTCTTTTTTCCTTTTCCTAATCCTAATTTTAATTCTGCTAAAGCAAAACAATTCGCATCATTTTCAACTTCAACTTTTAGTTTAAATTTTTTCTGAAGAATTTTTTTTAAATTAAAATTCTTTAAAGGCAAATTAGGCGATATTTTTATAACTCCCTTAGAAATCATTCCTGCACTTGAAATTCCAATACCTTTAATATTTGATTTACCATATTCTTTAATAAACTCAGATATATTTTTTTCCATTAATCTTAATAGATAATTTTTTTCAAGAGGAGTATTATTTTTCACAAATTTTATTATTTTATTGTTTTTCAGAACAGCCACTCTTAAATGTGTTCCACCTAAATCAATAGCAATTTTATATTTAACCATTTTCATCTCTTTTATATTTTAATTAACAAGATACATTTTAAATAAGTTTTTATTTTGAAAGCAAGGTTTATTAATATCTTTTTTATTATTTATAATATAAAAATAGGTGAAATTGAAAATAAATATTTTCAATCATTTAAACATTCACTCAACACGGCGTCACAATACCTTGTTTAAATATAATGCAAAAATTACTTCCAAAAAAAGAATTGAATAATTTTCTTATATCTTTAATAAGAAAATATGAATTAATAGCTCCTGTTAAAAATTCTTTTGGAAAACCTTCTAGATTTAAAATAATTAAAAATAAAGAGGAAATTCAAGAGATTGATTTAAATGGCTTAACTGAAATATCTCAGAAAAAGTTTTTTATTCCTGAAAGAGAAACTCTTCTTGAATTTAAAAATGGAAAATCAATAGAAAATAATCCTTTAATAGATAAAAAAAAGATAAAAAAAAGAATTATTTTTGGAATAAGAAAATGTGATATTAATTCTCTTCAAATTTTAGATAATGTTATGAAAGATCCACTATATATTAGTAAAAGAAAAAATACTTTTTTAATTGGCTTACATTGTGAGAATCCAGATGAATTTTGTTTTTGCAATTCTATGGAATTAAATGATAAAGGTTCTGATTTATTTTTCTATCCTGATAAAAATAATTATTATATAAGTGTTAATTCAAAATTTGGGGAAAAAATTGTTAAAATTCTAAAAGAAGTAAAATCTGGTAAGGAAGTTGTAAAAAAAATAAAAAATTTTAAAGTTCTTGGAAATAAAAATATAGATAAAAATTATAGAAATAAAATATGGCAATCTGATTCTGACAAATGTTTGAGTTGTGCTGCTTGTACAATTGACTGTCCAACTTGTAATTGTTTTGATATTTATGATGAGTTAGATATTAATTTAAAAGATGGTATGAGAAAAAGAAAATCTGCTTCGTGTATGCTTAAAAGTTTTTCAAAAGTTGCAGGAGGGAAATCATTTAGAGATTCTCGTTTAAGTAGATTCAAACATTTTGTTTATCATAAAATTGTTTATTACAAAAAAGTTCATGGAAGATATATGTGCACAGGATGTGGGAGGTGTTTGAGAATATGTCCTACACACATAGATTGGACTGATACAATTAATTTTTTGAATGAAATTAAAGATGCTAATAAGAAAAAAATAAAATGACTTATAATACAAAATCTTGCAAAATAATTGAAATAAAAAAATTTACACATAATGTTAAATTAATTAAAATTAAATCTAACTTAAATCCAGAACCAGGTCAATTTATTCAGGTAGGAATTCTTGGAATTGGTGAGTGTCCTTTAGGACCTTGTTCATATAATAATCAAGAAATTGAAATGATTATTAAAAATGCAGGAAATGTTACTTCTGCTATTTTCAAATTAAAAAAAGGTGATTCATTAGATATAAGAGGTCCTTATGGCAAAGGATTTCCTCTTGAAAAAATAAAGGGAAAAGATTTAATAATAATTGGTGGAGGAACAGGAATTGCACCGGTTTCATCTCTTATTGATTATATTTATAAAAATGATAAAAATTTTGGAGATATTAAAATTTATTTTGGTTTTAAAGATGAAAATAATATTTTAATTAAAAATAAATTTAAACCATGGAAGAAGAAATTTAATTTAACTATAACTCTTGATGAAAAATTAGGGATAGGAAATATTAAAACTAAAAAAGGATTTATACATGAAGTTATAAAAAATGAGAAAATAAAAATTAATTCTGAAAATACAATAGCATTTATATGTGGTCCTGAAATTATGATGAAAAATGTTTCTGAAGAACTCAATAATCTTGGAATTAAAAATAATAGTATATTTTGGAGCATGGAAAGAAGAATGGAATGTGCTTTTGGAAATTGTGGAAGATGTTTAATTCAAGATGTTTATGTTTGCAAAGACGGACCTGTTTTTAATTATCAAGAAATTAAACCAAAGATTGAAAATGAACAATCAAGTAATAATTATATTTGAAATGAAAACAAAAAAACCAACAGTTGGAATTTATGGAATAAGCGGATGTGCAGGATGTCTTCTTACAGTGTTGTATGAAGATTGTTTTAAAGATTTAATTAAATTAGTTGATGTTAAAGCATTTCCTTTAATTAAAGAAGACAAATATGAAGGTGATTTTGATTATATTTTTATTGAAGGAACTGTTTGTTTTGATGAAGATATTTTGACTTTGAAAAAATTAAGAAAAAGGACAAAAAATATTATTGCTCTTGGTTCTTGTGCGTGTGTTGGAGGAGTTCCAAGTATGAAGAATTTTTTAAATAAAGAAAAAACAATGAAATTTGTATATCCTGTTTATAATCATTTAAAAGCAGAGGACCCAACTCCAATTGATATGCATATTAAAGTAGATTATTATTTACCTCAATGTCCCCCAGATAAAAAAGAAATAATTGAATTTATAAAATGTATCTCAACAGGTCAAGAATTTAAAGGTTATACTGACCCAGTTTGTTTAGAGTGTAAAGCTAAAGGGAATATTTGTTTATTGAATGAAGGGAAACTTTGTTTAGGACCTATAACTAATGGAGGATGTGGTGCTATTTGTCCAAGCAATAATGTTGTTTGTTATGGTTGTCGCGGACCTTTAAAAGATGCTAACTCAAAAGCTTTTATTAATTTATTAAAAGAAAAAGGATATAATACTAAAGAAATAGAAAATAAAATAAGCACTTTTGCTGGTTTACAATTTAAAGAAGCTTTAGAGCCTGAAAGTGAAAAAGAAAAGAAATCAAAATGGTTGGAAGAATGAAAACATTTAAATACTTTAATTGTATAAGTTTATACAAGAGATAAAATGGAAAATAAAATCTTACATTATCCCAAATTGAATTCAATCCTTATGGTTGAAAAAGCAATTCAAGACAGCAAAGACTATCAGACAAAAATGCAATTATGGAAAAGTTTGCCAAAACAAATGCAATACCAGACATTTAAATTAATCTTAGATTATCTTGAGATATCAAATAAAATTATGATTGAAGATGATAAGATAATATGGATTTTTGTAAATAATAAAAAACTTAATGAATTAATAGATGGGGCAGTTAAAGTATAATAATTCAGAAAAGAGGAATTTTCTTAATCAAAAATGAAAGAATTTGTTGTTCAATTAAGCAGAGAATTATTTAAATCAAAAATTCAGATTGAAAAAGAGTTAGGTCAAGACAATAAATCTAATGAAGAGTTATATTCATTAATTCTAAAGACAATTGATTTCTTAAAGTTAAAAAGAAAAGGAGAACCTGTTTCAAAAAAACTTCCTATATACAAATATTTTGAAAAAAAACATAGGATAACTAATTTATTTTTAATTAAGATAAGTAAAGAGGCTAGAGCATTCTATACAAATATTTCTAGAGATAAATATGCAATCTTGCAGATTATTTTAGAAGTTCATAAGACTCATAAAGAATATGAAAAGAAAGGAGGATATAATAAGCATTAAGAAGATGGTTAGAGGAATGAAAATAAATTTTAAAGATATGTCAATTTTAGAGAATAAAAGAAAGGTCAAGATTATCGGATATTGTGAAGGAATTAGTGTTGAAATAGAACTTTCAATATTACAATTAGCTAAAGTCTTTAGAACTGATAGAAAAGTATTAAAGAGACAAGAGAAATATGGTTGGGGAAATGAAGAATTTGAAGATAAATGTAGAGAAACAAAAAAATTAGTAGAAAATTACCCTAATATAAATATCTTAGATAAATCTATTAAATTTGGACAGATTAATTTAACACAAAAAAAGATATTTTATGATAAAAAACAAAAAATCTGTATTCAAATTTATGCAGAAGATATCTTTGGGTGGAATAACGAAGGATTAATTATAAATTTTCAGGAAGATTTTAATTTCCATTAAATAAAGATAGACTTCAATTACTGATGAATCCTAATTATATTGAAATAAATAAATTAAAATGAAAACAAGATACCTTTATCATGGTTCAATTAAAAAAATTATTGGAGAAAGACTTATCCCTAAAAAGGCTAAAGATTTGGAAAAAGATTCAAAAAATATGCATTCTGCAGTTTATGCAACTGATATAAAAGAAATTGCTATAGCAATGGCAATAATTAGCTGTAAAGGAGTTTATGGGGCAAAATTAAGATTTGATAGAAAACCTTATGGAATAATTTATGATGGATGGCCAAAACAAAAATATATTTACCTTTATACATTAAACATTAAAGATTTCAAAAAAATGGGAGGAAAGGGAAAACAATGGGCTTCTTTTAAATCAGTTAAACCAATTAAAACAAAAAAATTGATTATTAAAGATTATATTAAATTAATTAAAAAAGCGAGTAAAATTGAAGTTAATAAATGGTTAAAAAAATATAAATTAGAACTTTGGGAAGATAAATTAAAATGACAAATAAAAAAGAAATAAATTTAAATCATATAGCAAAAGTAGAAGGTCATGCAAATTTGACTTTGAAAATTGAAAAAAATAAAGTTAAAAAATGTGAGCTTAAAGCAATTGAAGGAGCAAGATTTTTTGAAGCTTTAGTTTTAGGAAAGAAAGTTGAAGATGTTCAGGAGATTGTTACAAGAATATGTGGTATTTGTAGTGTTGCTCATTCAGTAGCAAGTATTCAAGCTTTAGAAGAGGCTTTAGAAATTATACCTTCTAAAGAACAAATTATTCTAAGAGAATTATTAATGACTGGAGAAAGAATTCGTAGTAATGTTACACATTTGTATTTCTTGAGTTTACCTGATTATTTCAATTCAAGTTCAATTCTTGATCTTATAAAAAAAGATACCAAACAGCAAGAAAAAGTTAATGATGCTCTTACACTTATTAGATTAGGGAATAATCTTATTGAAACTTTCGGAGGAAGAGAAATTCATCCTTTTCTTGGAATTAATGAAGATATTCCTAATTTTAATACAAAACTAATTATTGAAAAATTAAATAATTCTAAACCAATTATTAAAAAAACAATAAAACTGTTTAAAGGATTAAAATTTCCTAATATTGAAAGAGAAATAGATTATTTGAGTTTAAAAGAAAGTGAAAATTATGCAATTATTTCTGGAAAAATAATCTCTAATTCAAAATTAATAGATGATGAAGATTATAAGAAACATATTAAAGAGAATATTAAAGAATATGCAACTTCTAAATTTGGATTAAGCAATGATGGCGGATTATTTGTAACAGGAGCTATAGCAAGATTGAATAATAATCATTTACAATTAGATGGAGAAACTAAAGAATTTCTAAAAGGATTAAAATTTCCATTAAAAAATCCTTTTTATAATAATTTTGCACAATCTCTTGAACTTCTTCATTTAACTAATAGAGCAATAAAATTAATTAATGAATTAAAAAATATTTCAAATAAAAATAATAATAAAAAACAAGAAATAAAAATTAAATCAGGTCATGCTGTTTCTGCTATTGAAGCTCCAAGAGGAACTTTGTTCCATGAATATAAAATTGATAAACAGGGAAAAATATCTTATTGTAATATTATAACTCCTACAGTTCAAAATTTAAATATGATGGAACAAGACATAATAAAAATTGTAAATAATTCTTTATCTCTTGGAAAAAACAAAGACCAAATTATTAAAGATGTTGAAATGTTAATCAGAGCTTATGATCCTTGTTTCTCTTGTTCAACACATTTCTTGAAAGTTAATTGGGAATAAAAAGAAATTATGAATAAAAATCATACTTAATAGGAAAAATTCTCAATATTTAAAGCAATTCTTACAAGCCTAATATCTTTATATGAAAATTCCTCATTAAAATAATTGTAAATTGGAGCAAGTTTTTCTGTTCCAAGTTTTTCAAAAGCAATTTTTATTTCATTAAATTTCTCTTTTGATGGAAAAAGATAATCAATATTTATTTTCTCTCCTTTGTTTACAATTCTTTCTATATGATTTATTATTGTCCCCTCAGAAAATGATTGTGCTTTAGCAATTTCCTCCAAAGATTTTTTTTCTAAAATCATTTCTTTTGTTTTAAAATAATATTCTGATTGAATATTTGATTTCTCATTAAGTATTATATTTTTTTCAAAAGAAGAATTATCTTCTTTAACATGATTTTTAACAATATCTAAGAATAAATACCCAAATTCTTTTAATTTTTGATTTCCAACTCCTTTTATTTTTAAAAATTCATTTTCATTTTTAGGAAGATAGTAAGTCATTTCATATAAAGCTTCATCATTAAATATAATAAAAGGAGAAAATCCTTTTTCTTCAGCAAGTTTCCTTCTCAATAATCTTAATTTTTCAAAAAGTTTACTATCAGATGAAAAATCTATTTTTTTAGAAATTGATTTTATCTCAATATCTTTTTCTTTTAAACAAATATCACATGAATTACAATTATCTTTTGGGAAATCTTCTCCAAAATATCTAAGTAATATTTTTCTTCTACAAACTTTTGATTCACAATAATTCATAACTGATTCTAACTTTCTCCTTGCAAAATTTTTAAAATCTTCGTTTTCAATTTGTTTTACAAAAAATTCATGTTTGAACATATCTCCTCTAGAATAAAATAAAACACATTCGCTTTTCAAACCATCTCTTCCTGCTCTTCCAATTTCCTGATAATATCCTTCAAGAGTTTTTGGAAAATTATAATGAACAACAAGTCTAACATTTGATTTATCAATCCCCATTCCAAAAGCAATAGTTGCTACAACAATATTAATTTTACCTTTAATAAAATAATCCTGAGTTAATTTTCTATGTTCATTATCTAAACCTGCATGATAAGGCAAAGCATTAAATCCTTTTTCTTTTAATTTTTCTGATATTCTTTCTGCTTCTTTTCTAGAAAAACAATAAATAATAGATGATTCATCTTTATGTTTTTTGAGTAATATTAAAAGTTTTTCAAAAGTTTTTTGTTTTTTCATAACTCTCAAATATAAATTACTTCTATCAAAACTTGAAAAGAAAATTTTAGAATCTGAAAATGATAATTGACTACAAATATCTTTCTGGACTTTTTTAGTTGCAGTTGCAGTTAAAGCTATTATTGGAACGCCAGGCAATATTTCTCTCAAGTTACTTAAATTTCCATAATCCGGTCTAAAATCATGACCCCATTCAGAAATACAATGTGCTTCATCAATAGCAATTAAAGAAACATTAATCATTTTTAAAAAATCTTCAAAACTTTTTAATTTTAATCTTTCTGGAGCAATATATAATAATTTTATTTTTCCTGTTAAAATTCTAAATTTAATATCTGCAAGTTCATCAATACCTAAAGTAGAATTTATAAATTCAGCAGGAATTCCTTTTGATTTTAAACTATCTACTTGATCCTTCATTAAAGAAATAAGAGGAGAAATAACTAATGTAATTCCATCTAATTTTAAAGCAGGAAGTTGATAACATATTGATTTTCCTCCACCTGTAGGCATAAGAACGAGAGTATCATTTCCCAATAATATATTATTTACAATCTCCTCTTGCATTAATCTAAAAGAATCATATCCAAAATATTTCTTTAATAATTTTTGCATTTAATTTATAACATTTGTCTCTTTAAAATATTAACTCATTTTTAATTAAGATTTTTAAACTTCTTAATACTCTTTTAATTATGAAAATTAAATTAAAAAAATTATCTAGCTGGAAAATTATGCTTGGAGGAACTATTTTCCAAATATTTTATGCTCTTTTTATTTTTCTTTATCTTATTATTGCAAATTTTTTTAATATTCAAATTGGTTCTTTAGCACTTTTATTAGTAATTATAATGATTTATTCTTTAATATTTTCTTCTATTGGAATAATATTTATTTTTCTGTTTTTAATAAAAAATAAGATAATTAAAAAAATATTAAGTATTATAGCAATTATTATTGGTTTAATTGGAATTATATTATATTTGGGTTCAGTATTATTTTTTATTCCATTAACTATCTTTTTAATTATTGCTGGAATTAAGGCTTGGAAAGAATAATTTAAATTATTCTTTTAAAATTTTTTTAACACTTTCTTTAATTTCATTTACTTTATTTTTAGAAATATTCATTGGAATTCCAATTATCTTTATATTTTTAGGATTTAATAATTTTAAGAAAAATCCTGCATCAAAATCATGAGCATTAGTTATACTTTCAACAGAAAGGTCTTCAATAGAAATTATCTTAACTTCCAAGATATTCTGAACAACATCAAGAATAAATATTTTTTCCTGATTTTTGTTTTGAATATTTTTTTTATCAAAAATTGTTAAATAATCTAATAATTGAAAACTATCTTTGATATTTATGAATTCAAATTTATCTTTTGATAATTCATTTGATATTTTATAGGCTATCTTTTTAGCCAAATTATCTTTAACAATAAATTCATTTCCAAGACAAAGAATTTTTATTTTAAACATGTATAATAATTAAAAGAAAAACTTAAAAATGCTTCTAATAATCTTAATTAATGAGAAAGAGTATTGAAAAAAAGAAAAATTATTCTAATGAATTTGTTGGAACTATATTAGTTTTATTAACTGCTATTATTTCTGGAGGAGCAATTGTTATTAACAAGTATTTTGTAGTTAGAATAGATCCTTTGTTGTTTACAGCCATAAGAGCTCTTTTTATTGGTTTAATATTTTTGTTTATCTCTATTTTTGTCTCTAGAATTGAAAGAAAGAAATTTAAAAAAGCTTCATGGAAATCATTATTACTAATTGGAGTTATTGGTGGAGGATTTGCATTTTGGTTGTTTTTTTCAGGACTTAAATTAACAACGGCTGGAAGAGCTGCATTTTTGCATAAAACTCTACCTATTTATGCAGTAATTTTAGCATTTATTTTTCTTAAAGAGAAAATAACAAGAAAACAACTGATTGCTATAGGAATAATGATTATCGGTTTAATATTAATGCAATTAACTAAAATTGGAACTGAAATAAGGATAGGTGATTTGCTTGTTTTAGGTGCGACAGTATTATGGGCAATTGAAAATACAATATCAAAAAAAGTAATGATTAATAAAGAAAGCAACTGGGTTGTGACATTCAGTAGGATGTTTTTCGGCTCATTGTTATTATTTTCTATAATCTTTTTAACAGGGAAAATTGATTTACTCTTATCTTTAACTATGGAACAAATTGTCTATATAGCTGTATCAGCTATGATATTATTTTTGTATGTATTAACTTGGTATTGGGGACTTAGCTATATTAATTTATCAAAAGCAGCTACAATCTTACTTATAGCCCCAGTTATATCCTTAATACTTGGAGTTTTATGGTTAGGTGAACAGGTATTTATGATACAGTTAATAGGTTCTGCTTTAATTCTTGTAGGAGCCTATATCATGATTAGAGTTAAGAGTGAAAGAAGAATTCAGGAACTCTAATTTAATTTTTCAATAGCATATGCATAATGAATCTTAACTTTATCTCCAACTTTTACTTGAGGAACTAGAATATTAAAAACAACTCTTTCTTTTTCTTCATATTTTACTAAAAGTCTATTGTCTTGTTTTTTTATAATTTCTGCTATATGAATTCTGCATAAATCTTTAAGAGATTCTGGATGATTTTTATAAGAACCTTTACCCTGATTTATTACTTTATTATGTTCTTTTTCCCAATAAAATTTAATAACCTCCAAATCCCATATTTCTTTCCCAATATTATCTGCAATTTCTTTAATCCAAACAAATGCAGGAGCAAAAATTTTTTCTAAATATTTTTTATCAACTATTTCACTATTCAAAAAATTTCTCTCTAATTCTTCATGTTCTTTTTTTGTTATATCTCCTCTTTCTAATTTTAAATAAGCACAAGGAAAAGCATACATAAAAAAATATTTTTCAGGAATCATCTTAATTTTTGTTTTTGTTTAAAGACTATTTTAATAGATTAATTTTCTAAAATAAGATTAATTGCTTCTAAAGCATCTTTCTCAGGAATTTTTCTAATTATAAATCCTTCTGATATTATAACATAATCTCCTATTTTAACTTTAATTAAAGATGCTTGTGCATTTCTTTTTTCTTTTCCATACGCCACAATTACTTCATCATCATAAACATGAATCACTTTTCCAGGTATTGCAAAACACATTTTATTCAGAATAAAAAACTTTTTTTATTTTAATATTTTGACCTTTTAAAGTTTCAACATTAAAAGAATCACATTTCAGACATGAAAAAATAACTAAATCATGTAATCTTTCTTTTATTTTAGCTTCACCTTCATAATCACATTCATTACAATTTATTTTTGATTTTATTTTATTAATTTTCACGTCCCATTTAGTTTCATCAATCAAATGTTCTTTTAGATGTTCTAATTCAATTCCTACTAATTCTCCAAGTTCAATTTCAATTCCTTCTACTTTATTTTTATTTGGAATATCCTTAATTATTGCTTGAATAAATGTATGTTCGTGCATTATTATATTAAATTTAATAAGTTTAAAAATATGTGTTAATGATAAAGTTTTTATATTCTGTTGGAAAATTTAAAAAATGACTAATATAAATAAAACTCTTTTAGAAAAAATTAATAAAGAAAGAATAGGATTTAAAAAAATTTTAGAATATTATTTTAAAGAAAAAAATTATAAAAATATATTAAATATATGTTGTGGTCCTGTAACTGAAGAGCCAGTATTATTTGATTTTTTTAAACCTTCAAAATTGTTAAGTGTAGATGATTTTGAAGATGCTGAAAAATGGGCTAAAATATATAATTCAAAATCTTTTATTAAATGGGATATTTCTAAATTAAATGAAATTCTTTATGAAGATGAAAAATTTGATATTCTCCTTGGAAGAAATATTCCTTTAAGTCCCAATGGATATGGGATAACTCCTGAAAGTTATGTAAAATTAGCTTTTGGATATAAGAAAAAATTAGAAGGATTTCATTATCTTCCTATAGAAAAAAATGATGAATGGTTATCCATATTTAAAAATTTAAAAAATTATTTATTAAAAGATGCTTCATTTTTCTTAACATTTTGGAGAAATGATGAATTTTATAGAGCTCAAGAAATATTAAAAAAATTAAATTATGAAATTATACTTGCTGAAGAAAATAAATATCCTTGTTTAAGTGATGGTATTGGTGTTGCTCATAATAAAAAAGATTATTATGTTATAAAAGGAAAAGTATAATTCTGATTTATTATTAACTGTATAATGATTACATATAGAAAAATTTAAAAAGAAAGAAATTAATTGAATTATATGGGAATTAAAGAAAAAACCTATGGAATTATAACTACGAATGAAGAATATTACTTAGGATTATTTTGTGGAAATAGGGGGGTTCTAAAATTAGATGGGAGAAGAGTTGGAGCCAAAAATTTAGAAGAATGTATTAATAAATATATTGATAAAATTCCCTCTCCAAAGAAAATTACAGAAAACCATCTTTATTTTCTAGTAATGGCTGGAGGTATGGATGCATTAAAAAAATATGGTGAAAAAGGAATCTTTAAAATAAATCCTAAAAATATAAAATCATATGTAGAAAATGAAAAATTGGTTAAATGTTTTAAAATATTTTTAAAAAATGGAAAAGAAAAAGATTTTAAAAAGTTTTTCGAAGATAATCAGAAACGTCTTTAAAATTATTTAATGAAATCTTATATAAGAGGTATGCTTGAAAAAATAGCTAAATCTTAAATATACTTTCTTATAATTTTATTAAATCTTTTAAAGCTTTTTTTGAATCTTTAACTTTTATTATTCCTGATGCAATAGCTATTCCTGAAGCTCCGAGTTTCATAGCAATTTTTACATCTTCACTTGTTTTAATTCCTGCTCCAACAAGAAAAGGTATTTTTAAATTTTTAGAAATATTTTCAATAAGTTTTGGTTTTGCTTTTGAAATTGAAATATTTCCCCCTACAAGTTCGGGAGGTTCAATAATTAAATAATCTGGTTTTAGTTTTTCAATTTGTTTAGCTTCTTTAATATTTTTAGAAAATATTGCAACTTTAAGATTAATTTTTTTACATCTTTTAAAAATTTTTTTAATTTCTATTAAAGACAATTTATGCTCTGAATGATTTAAAAAAACTCCTCCAGCTCCTGCTTGTTTAACACTTTCAGGAGTAATGAATCCAGTATTTCTTCCTTGTTTATAAGAATCAACATGTTGAGCATAAACTGAAAGTTTTGTATTTTTTGAAACTAAATAAATATCTGTAGCCTGAACTCCAATTATCATATTTTTATTTACTCTTTGGATTTTTTTTGCTAATCTTAAAGCTTTTTTTCCTGTACTTTCAGGATATGTCTTAAAATTTATAATTATTAGGGGTATTTTCATTTTACTCAATTTATAATATTCTCACATTTATTTTTTTTAATACAATTTATATTATCTATTGTGGTATTTAAAATTCTCTGAAGAGCTTCTTTGCTGTTAAAAGCATTATGAGGAGTTATAATCACATTATCAAAAGTTAGTAATAGATGATTTTCTAAAAGATTCTGAAGATTTTCTTTTGGAAAATTTTTTGAGAGCAATTGTATTTCTTCTTTGATTAAAGATTCTTCCTCTAAAACATCCAAGGCAGCTCCACCTAAATCTCCTTTTACCAATGCTTTTACCAAAGCACGAGCATCTATTAATCCTCCTCTTGAAGTGTTTATAATGTATGCTCCTTTTTTCACTAATTTTATGCTCTTATTATTTAAGATATGATGTGTTTTTCTATTATATGGACAATGAAAAGTTATAATGTCTGAGTTTTTGAATAGATTATTGAGAGATGTATATTTGAATTTAAGATTCTTCTCAAGTTTTTTGTTTTTATACTTATCATAGACAAGAATTTTCATCTCAAATCCTCTCGCAATCCTTGCTACATGCTGTCCTATATGTCCTAATCCTATAATTCCAATTGTTTTTTCCTTTAAATCAAAGCCTCTTAAACCTTCTAAAGAAAAATTTCCCCTTATTGTTCTTTCATATGATTTATGAATATTTCTTGACAAGTCTAAAATTAATGCAAATGTATGTTCTGCAACTGTGTTTTCCCCATAATAAGGAACATTTGCCACAAAAATATTTTTCTTTTTACAAGATTTAAGGTCTATATGGTCAAATCCAGTAGATCTTGTTGCTATTGCTTTTAAATTTTCAAACCCATCAAGAATATTCTTATTTACTACTGAATATATAAAAATAGATATGACATCAGCATCTTTAACTGAATTAATATTTTTCTTATTTAAAACATCTCTTGAAAATATTAAATCGTGTTTCTTTAATTTGCTTTTCAAGTAATCTTCCTCCCACTCTTCAATCTCAAAAAAAGCTATTTTCATTTTTCAAAAATTATATTTTTCATTTTTTTTGCTAATCTTAAAGCTTTTTTTCCAGTACTTTCAGTATATGTCTTAAAATTTACAATTGTAGTTGATTTTTTCATTTTATCCTCTTTAATATGATTTAATTAAAATAAAGATGTTTTTAAGGTTGTTGATAAATCTTATATTTTAAAAAATTAATAATTATAATAATTGTATTAAATGGATAACTAACATAAATGTTTATAAAATAATTATAAACTAAGAGTATATGGATGAAAAGTATTTATCCCAAATCGAAAATGAATATATGAAAGAGAGAATATTAAGAAAAGAAAATATATCTGCTATTGAATATATCTTAAATAGAGATTCACAACAATTTGAAAGATTAAAACAGTTAAAGGTGAAAAATAAATTAGATTTTGGAAAAAAAATTAAAAATAAAGAATTGTCTGCATTCTCTCTTGAAATTTGTTCTGAAGTTGATTATTTCTTAGGAATTAGTTCTGAAGAAATTCCTAAAATAGAATATTTTAAATTATTTAGACTAAATTTTTTTAACTTTATTTTATTATCTTCATATGGGGAATCATCTCTTATGATTGCAAATAGTCTAACATCATTATTAATAAATAAAAATTTACAGGGGCTTATTCTTTTAGCAATTGGGTCTGGATCATTTATAGCTACAAATCTTCTTCATAATTCTAAAAAACAATCTCGTTATTATCCTGAATCAGAAAAAATTAATCTTAAAAAGATTAAAAGAAATGTGTTAATTCCTACATTAGGTCATGAATATGTACATCATATACAAAACATAAATGGACTTAGAGGAGAAAATTATTCTATATTTGAAGAAGGTCATTCAAGAGGTGTAGAGAAACATCTAGCTAAAGTTTACAAAGAAAAAGAAGATAATGAAGCATTTATTTTTAATTCTTTAGATAAGTTAGTTGGAGAATCAAAAAGTGTTTATATATGGATGTGTGAAAAATTTAACAAAAGTGTAAATAAAAATTTATTAAAATCAAAATCAAGTAGAGATTATTGTGAAAAAGTTTTTCGTCGATTTAAAAAAATTCCAACACCTCATGCAATAGGAAATTCTCTTTTTTCAATTTATGAAGAAAACTCTGGAGAAGAAATATATAAAAATATGATTCACGGAAACTTTAATTTTTATTAATTTTCATTTTTCAAAAATTATATTTTTCATTTTTTTTGTAAGATTTAAAGGGTCTTTACTTTGCCAAATATTTCTACCTATTGCAAGTCCTGTTGCTCCTGATTTTATAATCTCTTTAGTTTTTTTAAGCAATATTTTTTCATCTTTTTTCGTTCCTCCAGCTATTACTACTTTTGCTTTTCCTGCAGACTTAACTGCCCATTTTAAATCATCAAAAGAACCTTCATATTTTACTTTAATAATATCTGCTCCAAGTTCTAAACCAGTTCTAGTAGCATAAGCCATTAATTTTCTTTTAGAATTTCCTTTAATTGATTTTCCTCTAGGGTAAATCCATAATACAACAGGCATTCCTAAACTATGTGCCTCTTTTTCAATTTTCTCAAATTCATTTAACATTTTATTTTCATGAATAGAACCAATATAAATTGTATAACCAACTGCAACAGCCCCTAATTTAATAGCTTCTTTAACTGTGCACAGTTGAATTGAAACAGGATCTCCCTTAACTAAATTAGTTTTTCCATTTAATTTAACAATCAAAGGAATTTTTGATTTTTTAATTTCTGAATTATATTTTTCAGCAATTCCTTTTTGAAATATTATTCCTGTGTATTTTCCTTTTTTTGCAATATCTATAATATAATTTGGATCAACATTTTTATCGTTAAAATCTGTTGGTCCATGTTCTAAACCCTGATCATAAGCTAAAAAGAAAGCTTTTCCTTTTCTCATAATTTTGTTTAATTTTATTTTCTTCATTTTAATTTCATTGTTAGTAATTTATTTTTAGCACCAAAATATTTTATTACAGATTCACTCTCTCTTAATCCTAATTTTAAACATTCAGAAATACTTTTCTTTACAATAATTCCTGCAACAAATCCTGAAGCAAAAGCATCTCCTGCACCTGTTCTTTCAATAACTTTTATTTTATTAGGTTTTAATTTATAGATTTCTCCAGAATAAGAATCATAACATTGCATTGGCTTATTTCTATCAGTAATTACTATTATCTTAGGACCTAATCTATTTAATCCTTTTAATAAGTCATTATCTTTAGTTAACATTCTTGCCTCTTCTTTATTTAAAATTAATATCTCTGTAATTCTTAACAAATCTTTTATTTCTTCAAATTTTCTTTTTATTAAATATTCACTTGGATTAAATGCTAATTTCACTTTTCTTTTTTTTCTTAAATATCTTGCAAGTTGTATTTGTGTTTTAAAACTTTTTTCAAGAAGAGAAGAATAATAAATCCATTTTGTTTTTATTTTCCTAAGTTTTAATTCATCCATTGATAAATCATTATTCGGTCCTTTATAAGTAAGAATTGTTCTATTATCTTCCTTACTATCTAGAATTATTGAATATCCATTTGAAACTTTCTTTTTTACCATTCCTAGAAATTTTATTTTTTCTTTTTTTAATGAATCAAGAATAGATTTGGTATTTGTATCTAACCCTATTTTTCCAATATACCCTGTTTTTAATCCTAGTCTTGAAAAAGCAACAGCAGTATTTGTTCCTCCACCACCTATGTCAAATTTTACATTTTCAATAAGAATTTTACTTCCAACAGGATAACTCATGAATTTTCCTTTTTCTGGGAAATCAGTATCTACAAAAATATCCATAACTGCACTTCCAAAAGTTATCACATCAAATTTAGTCATTTTGCCTCTTTTTATAATTTCATTAAGAAAAATTGAATTTTAAATGTTTTGTATTTGGGAGATTAATTAATTTTCAAATCTTTCAAAAAGTATTCTTCTTCAGTAAAATATATTCTGCATGACTCCACCCCAAAGGAAAAGCCCACATTATTAAATTTTCTCCATGATTTTTTTTACTATTTGATTTATAAAATTTTTCTGACTTATTCATTCCTTTAAGTATTCTTGAATTAAATTCAACTTCATTTTCTTTCCATAAATTATATTCTTCTTTTACTGAAACATGTTCTGGTAAATATCCATTTGTTTTTTTTGCTATTTTCTCAATCCAATTACTATACAATTTGTATTTCTTAGTATTTCCTAATTTCTTTTGAAATCTTCCCATCCATGCAGTAAAAATTATCCAACCACCGCTACCTCCAGTATACCAGTGCCAATCTTTTGTAACTTCAAATTTTCTAAATCTTCTAAATCCTCCAATTTCACTATAAAATAATTTTGTTTCAATATGATTTAATGTATTTTTTAAAATCTTTTTTGAATCTTCTAAATTAAAATAAATTGGCGCCATTTGAGAAATATCTGTAACTTCTGGAAATCTTAAATTTTTCATGTAAAGCCCAGTTTTTTTATTAAACATCTTTTTTTTAATATTGTGATGTATTTTTCTTGCTTTTTCTTTCCATAATAAAGATTCTTTTTTTTTCTTAAGAATTCTTGCAATTTCTGAAGCATCATATAATCCTCTTGTACAAGCACAATTAGTCCAAAGTTCATAACCTCTTTCAAGTCTATAAAGTTCATGTATGCTTGTTTCTGTTTCTATTAAATTTTTCTTAACAAATCTAAAAACAATATTGCAACATTTTTCCACTAATGGCCACATCTCTTCTAAAAACTCTCTGTCATTTGTATGAAGATAAGTATCGTAAATTCCGTGCAGAACAAGACCAGTATTATCATGTTGATGTTTTCTTGATACACTTGGTAATCCTGATTGATGGTACCTGTGAAATATTTCTTTATGATGCTCTAAATTTGAAAATTTATTAATAAAACGATAAAAATTTTTAGACCTTTCTCCAAGATTAACTCTATTAAATGCCTTAGTTATTATTACTGCATCCCTTACATAAATATAAGGGTAGGCTCCATTTAAAGGGGTTGCAATAATTCCGCCATTTTTTAATTGCAATTCTTCAAGTATTTTTATGCTTTTTTTAAGTAAATCCATTTTCCTCTTTTCATTTTTTAAAGGATAAATGTGTTTAAAAAAGTGTTGAAATATGCAATTAATAAAATAATTGATTTTTGATTTTTGATTTTTAATTATTTTAGAATAATTTAATTATTATAATAACTCCAATAATTATGCTTATAATTCCAGCAATTATTTCTAAAATTTTATCTAATTTATTTATTTTTGATAAAAATATTAATTGTGTAGAAATTATCCCACTAATTAAAAACATTCCAAAAATTGAACCTATTCCAAAAATCAAAATAAATATTAATCCTTGTGTAATTGAATTTATAGAAGCTGTCACTAAAAGCATTAAGACCGCACTTCCGGCAAGACCATGAATTAAACCTATTAAAAAAGATTTATGATTATGGGATAATTGTTTCTTAGATGAATGTTTATAGTTATAATTAGATTTATCATTTTTAATAAAATATTTCATTTTATTTTTAGAAATTAATCTATTGTATAATATTTCTAAACCTAAAAAAATTAAAACAATACCTACAATAAATTCAAAACCTAATGCAATTCTTTCTGAAATATTTATTTTAAAAATTAAGATTAATAATCCTACAAAAAATAAAGTTGTTGTATGCCCAATTCCCCAACTAATTCCTAAAATCAATGATTTTTTTAAATTTTTATTTTTACTTATAATTGTTGAAACTGCAACAAAGTGATCTGTATCTAATGCATGCTTTAACCCTAATAAAAAACCAAACCCTAAAATCGAAAGAAAATAAATTGAAAAAAATTCCATTTTAATTTTATTTTATTTAATTTAAAACTTCAATTCCAGGAAGTTTTTCTCCAGCAATATATCTTGCCAAAGCTCCACCACTAAGGCTTATATGACTAAATTTTTTTAAAGATATTCTTGATTTTTTAACTGCATCATTCAAATGCCCTCCCCCAATTAAAGAAAACCCTTTATTTTTAGATATCGCATTTAATATTTCAAAAGTTCCTTTGCAAAAATTATTATCTACACATTCTCCAACAGGGCCCTTCATGAAAATTGATTTTGATTTTTTTATTTCATTAATATATGATTTAATAGTTTTTTCTCCAATATCATATATTTCATAATTACTTGGAAAATCATTAATTGAAATCTCTTTTCTGGATTTTTTTATTTTAACAGCAAAATCAATAGGAGTCATAATTTTTTTTGAATTTAAAAAATATTTTATTATTTTTTTTGATTTATTTATAATATCTATTTTATCTTTTAAATATTCATTCTGAGCTCCAAAATTAAAACCTTGGGAAATTAAACATAATTGTCCAAAAAGGCCACCTGTTAAAATTTTTATCTTCTTTTTTTTAAGAGAATTAATCAATCTTAAATTGTCTTCAGGTTTTGCCCCTCCTAAAATAAATAATGAACTTTTATTTTTTATTTTTTTTAAAGATTTTACTTCTTTTTCAAGAAGTCTCCCTGCACAATGCGGAAGATATTTTGGTATTTTTATTATAGATGTTTGATTTCTATGACAAACTGAAAATGCATCATTAATATAAAAATCTACAAGAGGTATCAGAATTTTTATTATTTTATTATTTTTTTTATCTGGTTTAAATTCATCTTCTATAAATCTTATATTTTCTAAAAGAATTACCTCTCCAGATTTTAATTTTTTAATTTCATTTACAGCATTTTTACCTAAAATATCTGAAATAAATTTCACTTTTACATATTTATTTAAAAATCTTGCATGTTGTTTTAAACTTACAAAATCTTTTTTTCCAGGACGTCCTTGATGAGCTAAAATAATTATTTTTGCTTTTTGCTTTTTTAATTCTTTTATTGTTTCTGAAGAAGATTTTATTCTCTTAGATTCTACTACTTTATTTTTTCCCTTATTAATTAATGAAATAACATCTGAATTTAAATCAACCCTTAACAAAACTTTTTTATTTTTAAAATTAAAATCAGAAATAGTTTTCATTATAACTATTACCTGTATTTAGAAATTAAATTTATCATATCAATCATTCTTGAACTATAACCATATTCATTATCATACCAAGATAAAACTTTTATAGTATTTCCTAAAGTCATAGTAGAAAGTCCGTCAACAATTGAAGAATGAGGATTTTTAATTATGTCTGAAGATACTATTTCATCTTCTGTATAATCTAAAATACCTTTTAATTTTCCTAAAGAAGCTTTTTTTAATTCTTTATTTACCTGTTCTTTTGTTACTTTAATTTTAAGTTCAGCAACAAAATCTACAACACTGCCTGAAGCAATTGGGACTCTCATTGCTAATCCATCAAGACGACCTTTTAATTCAGGAATTACTTCGCAAACAGCAGTTGTGGCTCCAGAAGTTGTTGGAATAATATTCAAACCAGCAGTCCTTCCTCTTCTTAATTTTTTATGAGGTGAATCTAAAAGTTTTTGACTTGTAGTGTAACCATGAATTGTTGTCATGAATCCTTTTTTTATTCCGAATTTATCATTAAGAATTTTAGCAACAGGTGCAAGACAATTAGTTGTACAACTTGCAACAGAAATTATATTATGTTTTTTAGTAAGTTGTTTCTCATTAACTCCAACAACAATAGTTATATCCGAATTTTTAACAGGGGCTGATACAAGAACTTTCTTTGCTCCAGCCTTAATATGTTTTTCAATTTTATTCTTCTCCCTAAATAAACCAGTAGATTCTATAACAATATCTACACCTAATTCTTTCCAAGGTAAATTTTCAGGATTTTCTTCAGAAAGAATTTTTATTTTTTTATTATTGATTTTTATAAAATCTTTTCCAATTTCAATTTTTTTATTATAATTTCCGTAAACAGAATCATACTTTAATAAATAAGAAATTGTTTTAATATCTGTTAAATCATTAATCGCAACAATATTAATTCCTTTTTCAAGCCCTATTTTTAATATGTGTCTTCCAATTCTTCCCAAACCATTAATTGCAACTTTAACCATTTTAACCTCTTTTATTAAAATAGATGGAATAAATGTTTAATAAAGTTTTCGAGTTATTAATTTGAATATTAAAAAGAATTAATATTAGAATTTATTAAATCTAAAAGATATTCTGGAACCATATCACAAATATTTTCCCCTTTTTTTAATTTATTTCTAATCTTTGAAGAAGAGACTGAAGATAAAGAAGAGTATTCTATAATTTCCTGTCTTTTTTGAACGTATTCTCTAACTTCTTCATCTACTGGAATTCCTTTTCTTTCAAGTATAATTAATTTAGGAAATTTAAGAAAAAATTTTAATTCTTTAAATTTAAATAAACTATTTGTTGGTGGAAAATGATTAAAAACATCTGATCCAAGAATCATTGAATCATAATTTTCTGGATTTAATGAATATAATCTATTTTCAATATTTTTTATAAGAGGAAATATATGAATTTTTTCAGTTAATTTTTCTTTTTTTAAAACTAATTCCAACATATTAATTCTTAACTCATAATTTAATTTATGTTTTTGTTTATTTCCTACAAGAAAATCAATATGTTTAACTTCTTTGAGACCTATTTTTATTAAAGAAATATGCCCTTTGTGAATTGGGTCAATTCCTGCAACAATTAATCCTTTTTCTAACATAAAATTTAATTAAAATTTTGATTTAAAAATTTATAGATATTAGAAAACCATAAAAACCATTTCTTTCTTTTGTAAATTATGAAACACACTATAAAACTTGTAAATGAACTTGAAAAAGAATTCAAGAGTACAATAAAAAAATATAAATTATGTAATAAAAAAGAAAAAGTTCTTGTAGCTTTGTCAGGAGGGAAAGATTCAACAACTGTTGCCTATTTATTAAAAAAATTAGGATATAATATTGAAGGAATACATCTTGATTTGAAAATAGGAAATTATAGTGAGAGATGTTTAGATGCAGTTAAAGAGTTGTGTGAGGATTTGAATATAGAACTTCATGTTTATGATTTGAAAAAAGAAATGGGAAGTGGTATTTGTTATTTGCGCTCGGCAATTCAAGCAAAACCAGAGATGAAGGGTAAAATCAAAAATTGTGCTATTTGTGGAGTTATAAAGAAATGGATATTTAATCGGGAAGCTAAAAAATTAAAAGCAAGTAAAATTGCAACAGGCCATAATCTTGATGATGAGTGTCAAACTTTTTTAATGAATGTGTTTAAAGCAAGTTTAAAATTAAGTGCAAACATTGGACCAATAACAAGAAATATTTCTGAAATTTTTGATGGAAAATTTGTTTCAAGAATAAAACCTTTATTTTATATTTTAGAAGATGACATAAGAGAATATAGTAAAATAAAAAAACTTCCTGTTGTTTATGAAAAATGTCCTTGTTCGCTGGATTCTTACAGAGTTCAAATAAGAAATTTTTTAGAAAATGTTTCTGGAAAAGATAAAAAAAATATAATAAAAAATTTTGATAGGATTTATAAAAGAATTGAAAAAATAAAAGATACAAGATTTATGGAATGTAAAAAATGTGGGGAGCCTTCAAGAAAAGATTTATGTAAAAAATGTGAATTAGTTAAATTTTAATTAATTTTCAAAGAAAAATTACGTTCAGTGTTTTTTCACACTCAGACTTTTCGTGCAAACCCATTTTCTGTTATTATATTTTAATGCATACAAATATTTAAATACTCTAACTTTTTATTAAATCTAATTATACAATGGGTTGTTATAAAAATATACTTATAATACAATATGTTGTATGTTAACAAAAATGAAGTGCCCGTATTGTTCAAATACATCATTCAAAGTAACAGATAAAAGAGACTCTCCTGAGGGAATAAGGAGGCGAAGAGAGTGTTTAAATCAGAAATGTAAAAAAAGATTTACAACTTATGAAATAGTAGAGAAAAAAGAAATATATGTCATAAAAAAAGATTCGACTAGGGAAAAATTTTCTGGGGAAAAACTCAAATCAGGTATTTACAGAGCATTTGAAAAGCGACCTGTGTCCAAAGATAAGATAGATAAAATAATAGAGGAAATAAAAGAACAAATTATGAAAAAAGGTAAAAAAGAAATTAAAACTTCAATTATTGGTGAAATGATTATGAAAAAAATAAAAAAACTTGACAATGTTGCATACATAAGATTTGCATCTGTTTATAAAAATTTTCAAGATTTAAATGATTTCAAACACGCTTTAAAAGAAATTTAAAAAATAAAATGGTAAAAACAGAATTATATTCAGAAGAAAGTTATTTTGGAATTAAACCTGAAATAAGTGGGAATTCTAAAACAGTATTAGAAAGAAGATATTTAACAAAAGATTTAGAGGGAAAAATTATTGAATCTCCTGCTGGAATGTTTTATCGTGTTGCAGAAAATATCGCTAAAGCAGATTTAAAATATGATTCTAAAACTAATATTGAAGAAACAATAGAAACATTTTATAATCTTATGGCAAAAGGAGAGTTTATGCCTAATTCTCCAACACTAATGAATGCGGGGAAAAATTTACAACAATTATCTGGTTGTTTTGTTTTACCTGTTGGAGACTCAATAGAAGAAATTTTTGATACTTTAAAATATACAGCATTAATTCATAAGAGTGGTGGTGGAACAGGATTTTCATTTTCAAAACTTAGACCTTCTGAAAGTAGTGTTGCTTCAACAAGTGGTGTTGCGAGTGGTCCAATCTCTTTTATGAGAGTTTATGATGGTGCAACAGAAGAAATTAAACAGGGTGGAACACGTAGAGGTGCAAACATGGGTATTTTAAGAGTAGACCATCCAGATATAATGAAATTTATTTCTTGTAAAGATTCTGAAAAAGGACTTAATAATTTTAATCTTTCAGTTGCCTTAACAAAAAAATTTATGGATAAAGTTGAAAAAGGAGAAAATTATTTTTTATATAATCCTCATACTGGGGAAAAAGAAGGAGAACTTAATGCAAAAGAAGTTTTTAATGAAATTTCAAAACATGCATGGAATAAAGGTGATCCAGGAATTATTTTTATTGATAGAATAAATGAATATAATCCCACCCCACAAGTTGGAGAAATAGAAAGTACTAATCCTTGCGGAGAACAACCTCTTCTCCCTTATGAGTCATGTAATTTAGGTTCTATCAATCTTTCAAAAGTTTTAAAATTAAAAAAAGAAAATTTAGAAGGAAAATTAAAAGGAATTGGTGATAAAGAAGTTGATTGGAAAAAATTAGAAAAAGTAGTTGAAACTTCAGTTCATTTATTAGATAATGTAATTGATATGAATAAATATCCTCTTAAAAAAATTGATGAAACTACTAAATCTAATAGAAAAATTGGTTTAGGTATTATGGGATTTGCAGATACATTAATGGAATTAGGAATTAAATATGATTCAAAAGAAGGAATAGAAATGGCAGAGAAAATTATGAACTCAATAGATGTTTTTGGAAAAAAAGCCTCAATAAAATTAGCAAAAAAGAAAGGAGTTTTTCCGAATTGGGAAGGAAGTATTTATGATAAAAGAAGTGAATATTTTAAAGGAGATAATTTAAATTTAAGAAATGCAACAGTTACAACAATTGCACCAACCGGAACAATAAGTATTATTGCAAATGCAAGTAGTGGAATGGAACCTTTATTTGCTGTTGCTTATACTCGAACAGTAATGGATAAAGATAAATTAGTTGAAGTTAATCCCTTGTTTAAAAAAGTTGCAAAAGATAATGGTTTTTATTCTGAAAATTTAATGAAAAAAATTGCAGAAAATGGAAGTTTAGAAGGGTTGGATGAAATTCCTGATGAAGTTAAAAATATATTTAGAACAGCCCAGGAAATAAGTCCAGAATGGCATATTAAAATGCAAGCAGCGTTTCAAAAATATACAGATAATGCTGTTAGTAAAACAATTAATATGTCTAATAATGTAACAATTGAAGATGTTCAGAAAGCTTATCTATTAGCATATGAATTAGGATGTAAGGGTTTAACAATTTATAGAGATGGGAGCAGAGATGAGCAGGTTTTAACTACTGGTAAAAATAAGAAACAGGGAAAATTAGAAGAAATAAGTATGAAAAATCCTCTAAAACCATCCAAAATAATGCCTGCTATTAAAGTTACACAAGAAACTCCTTTTGGAAATATGCATACTTTTGTAGTTTTAGATCCTTTTAGAAATTATAAAGAGGTTGAAACATTTAGTACTATTGGAAATGCAGGAGGAATTGAAGCAGCTACTTTAGAAGGTATAGGAAGAATGAGTTCAATGTGGCTCAGAAATGGTGGAAATATTCAAAAAATTATAGATCAATACATCAAACTTGGATCAGGCACTACTACAATCTCTAGAGCAGGAGGAGTACAATCTTTAGAAATGGGATTTGGAAAAGCATTACAAAAATATATATTAGCTAAAGAAGAACATTCTATTGAAGATATATTTACTGGTAAAACAGATTTAGATAAACTTGATGGGGAAGTTTCAGACATGATAAGAAAAGGTCAAATTAATGGAAATAATAAAAATAATGAAACTTCATCTTCAGATAAATTAATTTATAAAAAAAGATGTCCTGATTGTTCAAATATACTTAGTATAAGTGAGGGATGTAATGTCTGTCGTTCTTGTGGATATAGTGATTGTAGTTAAATAAAAAATTTAACAAGATTTATCTCAAATTCAACTTATTTTTAATTTCCTTTAATCCAAATATCTAGTGAATGTTAAAAAATTTAATTTTTTTATTTAAAAAACTTAGATAACTTAGGTCCTGATTGTCCTTGATAATTTGATTTTAAAGATTTCCCGTAAAAATTTTCTGAATTTTCTCTTAAATGATAAAAATTAAGACTTGCAATTTTTTGACCATCTTTTAATAAAAAATCTCCTCCATGATTTCTTAATTCTAATACTCCTTGTGCTCTAAAACCCGGGTCAAAAAATCCTGCATAATGTGCTCTAAATTCTCCCGAATTAGTATTTACTGCTACAACTTCTGCACAATATCCTTGAGGAATATTAATAACTTCTGATGAATTTAAAATATAAAAATTATCCTTATTTACAATAAGATCTCCATTACCAATTTTATCAAAATAACTTTTTGAAATATGATTTCTTTTAGATAAATCAACTATCAAAGAAGGATTTTGTTTTGCGACATATCCTGAAATTTCATTTCCCAAATCAACACTCATATCAACTTCCCCATCTTTAAAAAAATTCTCAACATTATTTGAACTTATTTTAACACCAAATCTATTAAATAAAATTCCTTCTTTATTATGTAAAAACATCAACTCTTCTAAAGTTAATTTTTTAGAATTATTATCAAAAATTCTTAACTGATTAAAAGACATTCCTTCTTTTATTTTAATATCAAATGAATGAGGATTAATTTCTAACCAAAGTTGTCCTTTATATCCTTTAGCTACATTATCAAAATATTTTCCATTTTCAGTTATTAATTTCACGTGAATATCTGTTCTTCCTATTGAACTTTTGGGATTTGTTTTACCTGCGATGTTCTCTGGAAGATTTAAAGATTCATTAAGTTTGAAAACATAAGTTTTACCTTTATGAAGAAACCCATTTTTTAAAACATCCAAATCATAACATTTTATATCATTAAAATATTCTTCTAAATTTTTTGATGAAGGAATAGATGAATAAGGAATGCAAAATCCCTTACTACTTAAAGTTAAATCTAAAGAAGAAGGTTGTACTTGTTCTTTTTTAAATTCTTTTTCTGATTTAATATTTCCTTTTTTAATTAAACTTAAAATTTCTTTATCTGGAAAAACGCCCATTATCATGAAATTAATTTCTTATAATAATATTTAAAGATATATATCTTATAATAGATAAGAAACAAAAAGTTTTAAAATACCTTTATTTTTAATAATTCATAAAATGACAACTAATGATAAAGTTAAAGAACTTTCAAATAATCAATTTGAAGAATTTTCCAAAGAAGGACTTGTGTTAGTTGATTTTTTTGCGGAATGGTGTATGCCTTGTCTTATGATGGCCCCAATTTTAGATGAACTTTCTGAAAAATTTAAAGATAAAATAAAAATTGGTAAAGTGAATGTGGATGATAATTCAGAACTCGCAAGAAAATTTAAAGTTAGCTCAATTCCAAATTTAATTCTTTTAAAAGATGGTGAGCAAATTGATAGTTTTGTTGGTTCTATGTCTTCTGAAGAATTAGAAGAAAAATTAAAAAAACATTTATAAAAAATGTTTAATATCTCATGAAAATATTTTTATTAATTAAAAAATATTCAGGAGAAGGTTTTTAAATACAAATTTATTTATTTTCTTATGGCTCCGTAGCTCAGCTTGGTCAGAGCACTGGACTTTTAATCCAGGTGTCGAGGGTTCAAATCCCTTCGGGGCCATTTAAGATTTGAACTAAATCAGTTTAAATTCATCCATATAACAAAGAGCGCGAGAGATGTGCTCTCGCGTGAGAATCCCTTCGGGGCCATTTTTATTTAAAAAAAGAATTTAAACTTGAAAAAAAGTTTAAATTCTATAAATTTAAGTTAAAAAATCTTTTAAACAATAATTCTTAATTCAGACTAAAAAACCAAAAGGTTTTTAAACCAAATTTAATAATCTTTTATTATCTCATAGTTGTTAAAATCTTTGAGCCCTATTAAAAATCCTATTCCCTTAAAATGCATATTTTACAACCAAAACATTCCAAACTTAATGAAAAAGATGGTGAAGAAATATTGTCAAATTTAAACATTTCTAAAGCTCAACTTCCTAAAATTTTATTATCTGATCCAGCACTTCCTGAAAATTGTGAGGTTGGAGATATGATAAAAATAGAAAGAAAAAATCAAAATAAAATAATAAATTATTACAGAGTTGTTGTATAAAATCATTAAATATAATATGGAAACTAGCAAACATTTAATAGTAAAAAAATATCTTGAAGGACACTCATTAGTTGAATCTAATATTACTTCTTTTAATAATTTTATTGAAAAAAGAATGCAAGAAATTGTTGATGAAATCTCCAAAGGAATTAAAAATGAAGAATTTGAGATAAATCTTGGAAAAATAAAAATAGGAAGACCTAGAGTAATTGAGGACGATGGAAGCACTTCAGATATAATGCCCTATGAAGCACGTTTAAGAAAATTAACTTATTCTGCCCCAATAACTCTTGAAATAAATGTAAAAAAAGATGATCAGATAGATTCAGATACTGTAGAAATTGGAAAAATCCCTATAATGATAAAAAGTAAAGTTTGTAATACTTCAGGATTATCAAGAGAAGAATTAATTGCAAATTATAATGACCCGCTCGACCCAGGAGGTTATTTTATAATTAATGGAAATGAAAGAGTTATGGTTATGGCAGAAGATCTTGCTGAAAATCAACCATTCATAGAAAATAATAATAAAGGAAATTTAAATTTAAGAGTCTTTTCTTTAAGAGGAACTTACAGAATACCTACAATAATAGAAGAAAATAAAGAAGGAATAATTGAACTTTCATTTAGCAGATTCAAAAATTTACCTGCAATAGTAATTCTTAAAGCATTAGGTTTAACAAAAGAATCAGATATTGCAAAATATATAGGAAAAGAAACAGATAGTGTTATTGTTAATTTATATGAGTATGTAAATCTTGCAACTTCTGAAGATGCTATGATGCATATTGCTGAAGAATCTTCATTACAAGGAACAGCTAAAGAAATTCTTGATAGGGTAAGTCAGAGAATTGATTCTTATCTTCTTCCCCACATCGGAGAAAGCAAAAAAGACAGAATGATAAAAGCAATTACTTTATGTAAATTAATAAAACAATTTTTAGTTGCAAAAGAAAGAAAAGAATTAAGAACTGACAAAGATCATTATGCAAATAAAAGAGTTAGACTTTCAGGAGACCTTTTATCAAATTTATTCAGAGTTAATTTAGGAATTTTAATAAGAGACATACAATATTCTCTTCAAAAATCTACAAAAAGAAGGAAGTTTTTTTCTATTAGAACAATAGCAAAATCTACTTTATTTTCACATAGAGTTGAAAGTGCAATTGCAACAGGGAGTTGGACAGGAGAAAGATCAGGTGTAACTCAAAATATGGATAAAACAAATTATCTTGTTACAATTTCACAATTACAGAGAATATCAAGTATGCTTTCAAGCGACCAAGAAAATTTTCCTGCAAGAACATTGCATCCAACTCATTATGGAAGATTTTGTCCTATTGAAACTCCTGAAGGAACAGAAATTGGTTTAAGAAAAAATCTCGCTATTTTAAGTAAAATTTCAACTTATGTAGAAATAAATAAAGATGAATTTGTAAAAGATTTAGAAAAAGAAGGACTTGATAAAGAAAATGTTAAAGGTGTTGATGTATTTTTTAATGGTATGTTTATTGGTTCTATTAACAAAGATACTGAAAAAGAATTTGTAGATAAAATAAAAGAAAAAAGAAGAGATGGGAAATTACCTATACAGATGAATATTAGAGATAATAAAGAAATGGGAATAATTTCAATATCTACAGAATCTGGAAGAGTTTTAAGACCTTTAATAATTGTTGATAATGGTGTTTCAAGATTAAAAAACGAAGATTTAATTCAATTAGAACAAAATGAAATAAACTGGAATGATCTTATAAAAAGAAAAATTATAGAATATATTGATGCTTCTGAAGAAGAGGATATACTAGTTGCTTTGTATAAAGAAGAATTAACTCAAGAACATACTCATCTTGAAATAGATTCTTTGGATCTTTTTGGTGTTGTTACAAGTTTAGTTCCTTATGGAAATCACGATCAGAGTTCAAGATTAAACAGAGGAAGTAAAACTCAGAAACAGGCTTTAGGTTTATATGCTGCAAACTATCATTGCAGACTAGATACTGATGTAAGTGTTTTAGAATATCCTCAAAAACCAATTGTAAGAAGTTTTGTTTATGACACCTTAAACACTTATCCTGCTGGACAAAATTTAATTGTAGCTATAATGACACATGAAGGATATAATATGGAAGATGCTTTGGTATTAAACAAGGGAAGTTTAGATCGAGGAGTAGGAAGAAGTTTTTATTTTAGACCAACTACTACTGTTGAAATGAATTATGCAGGAGGACTAAAAGATAAAATAGGAATTCCTCAAAAAGATACTTCAGGATATAAAACTGAAGAAAGTTATAAATTTTTAGAAAGTGATGGAATTGTTTATCCTGAAGCAGAAATTAATGAAAGCGAAGTTCTTATTGGAAAAATGTCTCCTCCTAAATTCCTTTCAGAAGCTAGAGAAATCTCAGTAAAAATGAAAAAAGAAGCTAGTTCTACAATGAGGCAGGAAGAAAAAGGAATTGTTGATTCAGTATTTATAACTAAAGATAAAGATGGGAATAAACTTGTTCATGTAAAAACACGTGATATGAGAATTCCAGAACTTGGAGATAAATTTGCAACAGCACATGGTCAAAAAGGAGTTATTGGAGCAGTTGTTCAGGAAAATAACATTCCATTTACTTCAAGAGGAATAAAACCAGATATTATATTTAACCCTCACGGACTTCCAAGCAGAATGACAGTAGGATATCTTTTAGAATTATTAGCTGGAAAAGTTGGATGTTTGAATGGGAAAATTGTTGACGGAACTTCATTCTCTGGAGAAAGTAAAAAACAACTTGAAGAACAATTAAATGAATTAGGATTTAGATTTGATGGAAAAGAGACAATGTATAATGGAGTTACTGGAAAGAAAATGGACATGAAAATATTTATAGGAAATCTTTATTATATGAAACTTAAATATATGGTAGCAAATAAAATGCACGGAAGATCTTCAGGAAAAATAGCATTATTAACAAGACAGCCAATCGAAGGTCGTTCTCGTGGAGGGGCTTTAAGATTAGGAGAAATGGAACAGCAAGCATTAGTTGCACACGGTGCCTCTTTATTATTAAAAGAAAGATATAATTCAGATAAAGTTGTGCTTAATATATGTGTTAAATGTGGAACAATCGCAGTAGATGATAATATAAGAAATAAAATAATATGTCCTTTATGTAACAGCGAAGAAACAGAACCAATCGAAGTTTCATATGCATTTAAATTGCTTTTAGAAGAACTTCAAGGAATTCACATACACACTGAACTTAAATTAAAAAACAAATACGAATAAAATGAGAAAACCAGTAAGAAAAAAAGTTAAAGAATTGCATTTTACATTATTTAATCCGGAACAGATTAAGAAAGTATCTGCTGCAAAGATTGTAACTCCTGAATTGTATGATATAGATGGATATCCAGTAGATGGAGGATTAATGGATTTAAGACTTGGTGCTATTGACCCAGGAGTTAGATGTAGAACTTGTGGAGGAAGACTTAAAGAGTGTTTAGGACATTCTGGAAGAATTGATTTAGCAAAACCTGTTCTTCACTTAAAATATGTTCCATTAATGGAAATGGGATTGAGATGCTTTTGTCATGATTGTGGAAAATTAATGCTTTCAGATAAAGATTTGGAAAAATACTTACCAACTCAAAGAGCAAAAAAAGCAAAAGATTCTAAAAAATGTCCTCATTGTCAAGCAAATTATGAAAAAGTTAAAATAGACAAACCTACAAGTTTCTATATTGGAAGAAAAAGATTATTCCCTACTAAAATAAGAGAAATGCTTGTTAATATTCCTGATGAAGAATTAAAAAAAGTCGGAGTTAATCCTGAGACTTGCAGACCCGAATGGGCTGTTATGACTTCTCTTTTAGTTCCTTCTGTAACTGTAAGACCGAGTATAATACTTGAATCAGGAGAAAGAAGTGAAGATGATTTAACACATAAACTTTCAGATGTTATTCGTGCAAATCAGAGACTCTGGGAAAACTTAAATGCTGGAGCTCCAGAAGTAATTATTGAAGATTTATGGGACTTGCTACAATACCATGTGACAACTTTCTTTGATAATAATGTTGCAAGAATTCCCCCTGCACGTCATAGAAGTGGACAACCATTAAAAACAATAACTGAAAGAATAAAAGGAAAAGAAGGGCGTATTAGAAAAAATCTTGCTGGTAAAAGAGTAAATTATTCTGGTAGAACTGTTATTTCTCCAGACCCTTATATTCAGATTAATGAAGTTGGTGTCCCATATGAAATTGCAAAAGTTGTTACAATGGCTGAAACTGTTAATGATATAAATATTGAAAAATTAAAAAAATTAATTGAAAAAGGAAATGAATACCCTGGAGCAAGTTATGTAATAAGACCTGATGGAAAAAGAAAAAAAATATCCTCAGATCTTAAAGAAGAAATTATGGCTGAATTAATTCCAGGATATAAAGTAGAAAGACACTTGCAAAATGGAGATATTGTATTATTTAACAGACATCCCAGCTTACATAGGGGGAGTTTAATGGCACATTTTGTGAAAGTTCTTCCAGGAAAAACATTTAGACTTCATCCTGTAGCTGCATTCCCCTACAACGCTGACTTTGATGGTGATGAAATGAATGTTCATAGTCCACAAACAGAAGAAGCAAGAGCAGAAGCAAAAATGCTTTTAGATGTAAAAAGAAATTTAATTTCTCCAAAAAATAATACTAATTTTTTAGGATGTGATTCAGATTCAATTACTGGAAGTTATTTATTAAGTTCAGGTAAATTTTCTAAAGAATATGCAAATCAACTTTTTTACAAATCAGGAATTGATGTTCAAATATCAAAGAAAAGTATAACTGGAGCAGAATTATTCTCTGAGATACTTCCTAAAATGGATTTTTCAAATAAATCTATAACAATAAAAGATGGAAAAATATTAAGTGGAATAATTGATAAAAATTCTTTTGGTAGTGAAGATGGACAATTAATAAAAGAAATTGATAAAGTTGTTGGAAGAAATGAATCTTTTGAAACTTTAAGAAATGTTTTCAGACTTGGAACAAATTATCTTTCAGATAGGGGAATTACTATTTCAGTAAATGATTTTGATTTAGATGAAAAATTAATTGATGCTGGAAAAGATATAATCAAAAAAGCTGAGAAAAAAACAAATGAAATAATTGAAAGTTACAATAATGAAACTCTGGAAATAATTCCTAGTAAGACAAAAGAAGAATCAAGAGAGATAAAAATTCTTCAAACATTAAATGAAGTAAGAACAAAAATAGGAGAAATAATAAAAAATGAACTTTCTGAATCAAATCCTGTAAATCATATGATAAAATCTGGTGGTGGAGGAAATATTCTTAATATTATTCAGATAGCCTGTTGTGTAGGACAACAAGCAATTTGGGGAAAGAGAATTGAATTAGGATATAATGAAAGAACTTTATCATTTTTCAAGAAAAAAGACTTATCACCAATTTCAAGAGGTTTCATAAATAGTTCGTTTATAAATGGTTTAAGACCTGATGAATTTTTCTTTGGAGCAATTACTGGAAGAGATAGTTTAATGGATACTGCACTAAGAACACCTAAATCAGGATATTTATACAGAAGATTAGCAAATGCATTACAAGATTTAAGAGTTGAATATGATGGAACAATTAGAGACAGTAATAATAGTATAATTCAATTTCAGTACGGAACAGATCAAGTAGATGTTTCAGAAATACATAGAGGTAAAAAAATAAGTCCTGGAGAAGCAATAGGAATTATTACTGCACAATCTTTTGGAGAACCTTCAACACAGATGGTTTTAAATGTATTCCATATGGCAGGAGTACAAGAAATGCAAGTTACTACTGGACTTCCAAGAATTATAGAAATCTTTGATGCAAGAAAGAGCCCTTCTTCTCCAAAAATGGAAATTTATTTACTAAAAGAATATAATAATGAAGAAGCTGCAAAAACTCTTGCAGAAAAAATTAAAAAAATAACAGTTAAAGATATTTCATCTGAAATAAGTTTAAATTTTAGTGATAAAAATATAGAAATAAAGATAGATAAACATGAAATTAAAAAATCTCCTTTAACTTCTAAAAAGATTATTGATAAACTCAATGATTTAGGATTTAAAGCAAAAGAAAAATCAGATTTAATATTAATAGATGGAGGAGATATTAGTTTTAGTGAATTATACAAACTTAAAGAAAAATTAAAAAACACAATAATATCTGGATTAAAAGGAGTTGAACAAGTATTAATAGTTAAAAAAGAAAAAGACTTTATTATAATGACTTTAGGAACTAACTTGAAAAATATTGTTGATTTTAAAGAAATAAATAAAGATAAAATTTTATCAAATAATTTACATGAATTTGCTTTAGTATTTGGTATAGAGGCTGCAAGACGATTAATAATTGATGAAATTGAAAAAGTTCTTAATACTCAGGGACTTGATATTGATATTAAACATCTTGAATTAATTGCTGATGCAATGACAAATACTGGTGTTGTTAAAGGAGTTACAAGAATGGGAATTATTGCACAAAAATCATCTATACTTGCAAGAGCAACATTTGAAACTCCAGTAAAACAATTTGTTAACGCTTCAATTAAAGGAAGTAAAGATGAATTAGCAAGTGTAATTGAAAATATAATACTTAATCAACCAGTTCCAATTGGAACAGGACTTCCAGGACTTCTTGTTAAAGTTATTGGACCTTTAATAAAAAAAGAAGGGGATAAAAAAACTGCAAAAAGCAAAGTTGTTGATAGAGTTAATAAATAATTTATTTTATTTTTAATTTAAATTCTGATAAAAAATAATTTACCAAAAAATTGTATAATAAATTTTATTTTTCTTTCCTAAAGGTTTATAAAATAAAAGTATCTTGAAATTTTATAAAATGGTGAATACTATCGACATGCAAGACCTCAGACATCTGAATTTATTCAATGGAATTACTCGAATA